>JBNKFC010000506.1:0-4913 GCA_050289105.1 Paracoccaceae bacterium
GGCGCTGCGAGACGTAAGGTGGGTTTAAACCCACCTTACAGGGGCGATCCCAAGGGCTTGATCCTTCGGCCGCTGGGCGTCATCATCGGCCCGGGCCAATCGACGACGGGAGGGCCGCGATGACATCGACATGCCGGCATCTGACCTATGGCCCTGTTCCGGCCCCGCATGGCGACGTGCGGGGCGGATCGGACGAAAACCGGACCTGATCTGCCCTGATGGGCGGTGCGGACCCTGACGGGCGCACCGTTCGAGTTGAGACCGCGACCGCATGGCTTTGCCCCGGTCCGGACCTGGCAGAGAAGACCGATATGTCGATCCTTTCCCTCAAGGACCTTGGCGTGACCCTCGGGGCGCCGCTTTTCACCGACCTTTCACTGACCGTCCATCCCGGCGACCGCATCGGCCTTGTCGCCGCAAACGGGCGCGGCAAGTCTACGCTTCTCCGCGTTCTTTCGGGCGAAGCTGATCCAACCGAAGGCCAAGTCACGCGGGCGCGCGGGCTGAAGGTCGGGCATCTGCCGCAGGAAGTGCCGGAGGCGCTGTTGCCGCTGCTGCTCTTCGAGGCCGTGCGGGACGCCCTCAGCGCCGATCAGGCCGAGACCGAAAGCTGGCGGGTCGATATCGTTCTCGACGATCTTGCTATCCCGGCAGAATTGCGCAACCGGCCACTCGGCGAGTTGTCGGGCGGTTGGCAGCGTATGGCGATGTTGGCGCGGGTGTGGGTGACGGAGCCGGACCTGATGCTGATGGACGAGCCGACCAACCATCTCGACCTTGGCCGCATCGGCTTTCTTGAACGCTGGATTGCAGGGTTGCCGCGTGGCTTTCCTCTGGTGATCGCAAGCCATGCCCGCGCCTTCCTGAACCGGGTGACGACCCGGACGCTATTTCTGCGCGAGACGGCAAGTCGCGATTTCGCGCTGCCCTACAGCCGGGCACGCGAGGCGCTCGACGAGATGGACGCCGCAGATGCGCGTCGGTTTGACAACGACCTCCGCGCCGCCGCGCAGCTGCGGCGGCAGGCGGCGAAGCTGAAGAATATCGGCATCAATTCGGGCAGCGATCTTCTGGTGACGAAGACGAAGCAACTGACCGAACGCGCCGAGCGGATCGAAACCGCCGCCCGACCGGGATACCGGGAGCGGTCGGCGGGCGAGATCCGGCTTGAGGGCACCGGCAGCCATGCAAGGGCGCTGGTGACGCTGGAGGACGCGGGGGTCGCGGCGCCGGACGGTCGCGCGCTGTTCCGCACCGGGCGGAAATGGATCGTGCCCGGCGAGCGGATCGTGATTCTCGGTCCGAACGGCACCGGCAAGACGCGTCTCTTGGAGGCAGTGGCGGTGGCTATCGCTGCGGGCGGGACCGACGGGATCAAGGTCTCGCCCACCGTCGTTCCGGGCTATTCCGATCAGGAGCTGAGCCATGTGGCCGCCGGCGAGACGCCGCACGAGGCGGTGACGCGGCGCTTCGATGTCGGGGATCAGGCGGCGCGGGGGATGCTGGCAGGGGCGGGGATCGGCATCGATCTGCAATCGCGCCCCTCCGCCCGGCTCTCAGGCGGCCAGCGGGCGCGGCTTGCGATGCTGATCCTCAGGCTGGCGCGGCCGAACCTCTACCTTCTCGACGAGCCGACGAACCACCTCGACATCGAGGGGCAAGAGGCGCTGGAACAGGAACTGCTCGCCGGCGAGACGAGCGCGCTTCTCGTCTCGCATGACCGCGCCTTCGTACGGGCGGTCGGCAACCGGTTCTGGCGGATCGACGGCAAGCGTCTGATCGAGGAGGAGGGGCCGGAGGACTTCTTCCGCGCGGCGCTGGAGGATGCCTAGCGCCGGACTTGCCAGAAGCCGGGCGCGGGCGGCAGACTGCTAAAGGCAGGGGAGGGCCGGATCATGAGAGGCGACAGCGGCAAGGTGCATCCGTTCCTCGACCATCCGCGCCCCATCGCCTTCGCCCATCGCGGCGGATCGCTGGAGGTCGAGGAAAACACGATGGTGGCCTTCGATCATGCCGTCGGCCTCGGCTATTCCCATGTCGAGACCGACGTGCAGGCGACGCGCGACGGGGTGGCGGTGATCTTCCACGACGACACGCTGGAACGAATGACCGGGGAGGCGGTCCGCGTCGATGCGCTGACCTGGGACGAGCTGAAGGCGCGGCGGACGAGGGGCGGGGCGGCAATCCCGCGACTGGACGAGATGCTGGGGGCTTGGCCGGATCTCTTCGTGAACCTCGAAGCCAAGGCGGACGCCGCCGTGGCACCTATGGCTGAAGCGATCCGGCGGGCGGATGCGCTGGACCGGATCTGCGTCGGCAGTTTCGAGGCGACGCGCACGACGGAGCTTCGCGCGCGTCTCGGGCCTGACCTTTGCTGGTCGCCCTCCCATGCCGGGGTTCTGGGGCTCTGGCTTCGCGGCTGGGGGCTGCCGGCTGCGCGGCCCGGCTTTCCGACGGTTCAGGTGCCGGTTTCCTACAAGGGGATCCCGCTCGTCACCCGCCGCTTCGTCCGCGCCGCCCATGCGCTGGGCGTGCAGGTGCATGTCTGGACGGTCGACGAGGAGGCCGAGATGGAGCATCTGCTCGACCTCGGCGTCGACGGGCTGATGAGCGATCGGCCGACGCTTCTGCGCGACGTGATCGCGCGGCGGGGACGGGACCCGGGTTCGGGAACCGGCGGATAACCTCTTCACATCGCGGTCTCTCCCGCGTATAGCCGCCCCCTGATCCCGGAGACCCGACCCATGCAAGGCAGCGCCAACCTCAACCTGATGATCAAGGCCACGCGCAAGGCGGGCCGCAGCCTCGTGAAGGACTTTCGCGAGGTCGAGAACCTTCAGGTCTCGGTCAAGGGGGCCGGCGACTTCGTCAGCCGCGCCGACATCGCATCGGAAAAGATCATCCGCGACGAGCTGATGGCCGCGCGTCCGACCTATGGCTGGCTTGGCGAGGAATCCGGCAGCGCGGATGGGGCGGACCCGACCCGGCGCTGGATCGTCGATCCTCTCGACGGGACCACGAACTTCCTGCACGGGCTGCCGCACTGGGCGGTTTCCATCGCGCTCGAGCACAAGGGCGAGATCGTCTCGGGCGTCATCTTCGACCCGGCGAAGGACGAGATGTTCGTCGCCGAAAAAGGCGCGGGCGCCTGGATGAACGAAACCCGCATCCGGGTGTCGGGCCGGCGGTCGATGTCGGACGCGGTCTTTGCCACCGGCGTGCCGTTCGGCGCGAAAAAGACGCTGCCCGCGACGTTGAAAGACCTCGCGCGGCTGATGCCCGCCTGTGCCGGCGTTCGGCGCTGGGGTGCGGCGTCGCTCGACCTCGCCTATGTGGCCGCGGGGCGCTATGACGGGTTCTGGGAGCGTGAACTGAACGCCTGGGACATCGCGGCGGGGCTTTTGTTGGTGCGCGAGGCCGGTGGCTTTGTCGAGGCCGTGCGCGAGGGGCGCGACATCCTTGAGTCAGGTGCGGCCATCGCGGCGAATGGCGAAATCTTCGGGCAATTCGCCAAGGTTCTGCGCGAGCCGGCCTGAGGGCCAGCGGCTTTCGTCCGCGCGTCGCGGCCGCGTCACCCCCTTCATGTCATCACAAAGTCTGAGTTCAGACGCGGTCGGACGGGTGGTTGATTCCGTCGGTCCATTGCACCGCGCCGAGGTCGCGCGGGTTCACGCCTTCAAGGCAGGCGACGTTGACGCTGTATTCGTTCGGGTTCGACCGGCGCCGATGGTGGGTATAGATGCCGCAGGTCTTGCAGAAGTAGTGTTTCGCCGTGCCGGTGTTGAACGTGTAGAGGGTGAGGTTGTCTTCGCCTTTCACGATCCGAACGCCGCTCAGCGGCGCCGACACGGCAATCGCGCCCCGCCTTGCACAGAAGGAACAATCGCACCGCCGGGCGGTGGCGAGGCCGTCGGTCAGCGTCACCTCCAGCTCAACGGCGCCGCAATGGCAGGTCGCGCGGTGGGGCGATGTGATCTCGGGCAGCATGTCAGCGTCTCCGGCGGCGGATCACGGGGATGGTCGAGCGGGAATATTCGGCGTCGGGATGCGGCGGGTGGCCGGCAGTCCGCTGCCAGTATTTGCCGGCGCCGCGTCTCAGCCAGGCCGGCACGGTGAACGCGATCCCGGCAAGGAAGCCGCCGGCATGGGCCCAATAGGCGACCCCGCCGCCATTCGTCGGCGTCGAGAGGCCGGAGAAGATCTGCATGCCGAACCAGAGGCCGAGCATGATCCAGGCGGGGATCGTGAAGACCCGGAAGAAGACGATGAAGATCAGGAGGATATCGACCTTCGCGCGGGGAAAGAGCAGGAGATAGCCGCCCATCACGCCGCCGATCGCCCCCGAGGCGCCGACGGTCGGGATCGCCGAGCCGGGATCGGCGGCGATATGCGCGAGCGCCGCTGCGATGCCCGCGGCGAGGTAGAAGATCAGGAAGCCGAGATGGCCAAGCTGGTCTTCGAGATTGTCGCCGAAGATCCACAGGAACAGCATGTTGCCCGCGAGGTGCAAGAGGCCCGCATGGAGGAACATCGAGGTGAAGACGCCGTGCCATTCGCCGCCTTGCGTCACCACGACCGGGATCATCGCCCAGTCGCGCCAGAAGCCGAGCATGGCCCTTTCGCTGCCCGTATAATGCAGTTGCAGGAGGAACGCTGCGACATTCGCGGCGATCAGCGCATAGACCACGTAGGGCGTGCGTTCGGACGGGTTGTGATCGCGCAAGGGAAACATGGCGGGACGGTCGCCCGTCCGCGCCGTTCCGTCAAGCGGAACCCGCCTCGGCCAGGAGCGCCGCGTTGCCGCCCGAGGCGGTGGTGTCGACGCAGACATGGCGTTCCTGCGCCGCGTGCCCGCTGTCGGGCATCGCGGTGATCAGCGGCAGGATCGGGCCGTCGCGGCGGGAAAGCGCCTG
>JBNKFC010000507.1:0-2716 GCA_050289105.1 Paracoccaceae bacterium
CTGACCGAGGGCTTCCCGGTGCGCCTTGCCGGGCAGGACTGCACCCGCGGCACGTTCAGCCAGCGCCATTCCGCCTTCATCGACCAGACGACCGAGGAACGGCACTATCCCTTGAACCACATCAAGGCGGGCCAATCGCGCTATGAGGTCATCGACTCGATGCTCTCCGAATATGCGGTCCTCGGCTTCGAATACGGCTATTCGCTGGCCGAACCCAACGCGCTGGTGATGTGGGAGGCGCAGTTCGGCGACTTCGCCAATGGCGCCCAGATCATGTTTGACCAGTTCGTGTCGTCGGGCGAGAGCAAATGGCTGCGCATGTCGGGCCTCGTCTGCCTCCTGCCGCATGGGTTCGAAGGGCAAGGGCCGGAACACTCCTCCGCCCGCCTCGAACGCTTCCTGCAGATGTGCGCGCAGGACAACTGGATCGTCGCCAACTGCTCGACGCCCGCGAACTACTTCCACATCCTGCGCCGCCAGCTGCACCGGACCTTCCGCAAGCCGCTGATCCTGGTGACGCCGAAATCACTCTTGCGCCACCCGATGTGCATCTCGGATGCCGAGGACTTCACGACCGGCTCCACCTTCCACCGCGTCCTTTGGGATGACGCGCAGAAGGGGCATTCGGACCTGAAGCTGAAACCCGACGACAAGATCAAGCGCGTCGTCATGTGCTCGGGCAAGGTCTATTACGACCTGCTCGCGGAACGCGATGCACGCGGGCTCGACGATGTCTACCTCCTGCGCCTCGAACAGTTCTACCCGTTCCCGGCGCAGTCGGTGGTCAAGGAGCTTGGCCGCTTCAAGAACGCCGACGTGGTCTGGTGCCAGGAAGAACCCAAGAACCAGGGTGCCTGGACCTTCGTCGAACCCAATATCGAATGGGTCTTGACCCGGATCGGCGCCAAGGTCCAGCGGCCCCGTTATGCAGGCCGCGCGGCGACCGCCTCGCCCGCGACGGGCCTCGCATCGCGCCATAAGATGGAACAGGAGGCGCTCGTGAACGACGCCCTGACCGTAGGAGACGCTGGCTGATGAGTATCGAAGTAAGGGTCCCGACGCTGGGCGAAAGCGTCTCAGAGGCGACGGTCGCCACCTGGTTCAAGAAGCCTGGCGACGCGGTCAAGGCGGACGAGATGCTGTGCGAGCTAGAGACTGACAAGGTCACTGTCGAGGTGCCAGCGCCCGCCGCTGGCACGCTCGCCGAAATCGTCGCCAAGGAAGGCGACACGGTCGGTGTGAACGCGCTGCTTGCACAGATATCCGAATCCGGCGCCGCCCTGGCGCCCGCGAAACCCCAAAAAGGCGCCGAAGCGCCGCAAGCCGAAGAGGGCAAGATGGCTGGGAAAAATGTTGACGTAATGGTGCCGACCCTCGGCGAAAGCGTGACCGAGGCGACCGTCTCCACCTGGTTCAAGAAGGTCGGCGACACCGTCGCGGTCGATGAGATGCTGTGTGAACTTGAGACCGACAAGGTCTCGGTCGAGGTGCCCTCGCCCGTCGCCGGACGTCTGGCCGAGATCGTCGCCGCCGAAGGGTCCACGGTCGATGCCAAGGCCCGCCTCGCCGTGATCGCCGAAGGCGCGGGCGCGGCTGCGCCGACGCCCGCCGCCGCTGAACCCGCTGCCGAAGCCCCCGCCGCGCCTGCCAAGGGCAAGGATATCGAAGTCGCGCCCTCCGCCAAGAAGGCCATGGCCGAGGCCGGGCTTTCCGCCGATCAGGTCACCGGCTCGGGCCGCGACGGCCGTGTCATGAAAGAGGACGTCGCCAAGGCCGCCGCAGGCGCCGCGCAGGCAGCCCCCGCCGTCGCCTCCGCCACCCCGGCCGCCGCCGCAGCGCCCCGCGCCCCGGTCCCGGCCGAGGATGCGGCGCGCGAGGAACGGGTGAAGATGACAAGGCTGCGGGCCACCATCGCCCGCCGCCTGAAGGACGCCCAGAACACCGCCGCGATGCTCACGACCTATAATGAGGTCGACATGTCTGCGGTGATGGACATCCGCAACACCTACAAGGGCGATTTCGAAAAGAAGCACGGCGTCAAGATGGGCTTCATGGCCTTCTTCGTGAAAGCCTGCTGCCACGCGCTGAAAGAGGTGCCCGAGGTCAATGCCGAGATCGACGGCGGCGACGTCGTCTACAAGAACTTCGTCCATATGGGCGTGGCCGTCGGCACGCCCACGGGCCTCGTCGTCCCGGTGGTGCGCGACGCCGACCAGATGAGCTTCGCCGCGATCGAGAAGAAGATCGGCGAACTCGGCCTCCGCGCCCGCGACGGCAAACTCTCGATGGCCGAAATGCAGGGCGGTTCGTTCACCATCTCGAACGGCGGCGTTTATGGCTCGCTCATGTCCTCTCCCATCCTCAACCCGCCGCAATCGGGCATCCTCGGCATGCACAAGATCCAGGAGCGTCCCGTGGTGGTGAACGGCCAGATCGTCATCCGCCCTATGATGTACCTCGCCCTCAGCTACGATCACCGCATCGTCGACGGCAAGGGCGCGGTCACCTTCCTCGTCCGGGTTAAAGAGGCGCTTGAGGACCCGAGGCGGCTGCTGATGGATCTGTAAGGTGGGTTGAAACCCACCTTACTAATCAGGCTAGATTGAGTAGCCGTTGACAAGCGGCCCCATGCAATCCGGCAAGGTTGGTTTAAACCCACCTTACCCAACGCCAGAACGGGGTAAACAATGTCCAGCGAACTGAACATCCTCGCGCT
>JBNKFC010000508.1:0-6891 GCA_050289105.1 Paracoccaceae bacterium
GGCGGTGGCGCGGGTGGGCGTCCTCGTCTCGGGCCTGCAAGACCGCAAATCGGCACGCGGCACGCGGTTTTTCCGCATGAACATCTCGGACCCGACCGGCCAGGTCTCTGGCATGGCGCTCTTTCCCGAGGATTTCGACACCTGCCGGCGGGTCTTCGACCAGACCCATCAGGTCGTCATGACGCTCGAGGCGCGCTTTGCAGAAGGTCAGTTCGATCCGGTGGCGCGATCCGTCGCGCCGATGGAGGGCGTCGTCGCCGATGCGGGCGGGGCAGGGCTGCGGATCCATGTCGAAACGGACGCGGCGATCGCCTCCGTCGCGGCACTTCTGGCCCGCATGACTGAGGAGGCGAAGATCCGCTCCCGCGGCCCGATCAGCTTCTGCATCGCCGACAGGGAGACTGGCGAGGAAGTCGAAGTCGCCGTCGGTCGCGAATTTCCGGTCAATCCGCAGATCAAGGGCGCGATCAAGGCGATGGGCGGGGTCGTGATGGTCGAGGAAGTCTGAGGTGCGGCTTTTGGGGAAGCTCGGGCGGGCGCTTCTCGTCCTCGTTATCCTCCTGGGCCTGCCGCTGATCTTGCTGCGGTTCATCTTTGCGCTTCCCGACCCCGAGATGCGGGTCGAGACGACGGCGCGCCTCGCCAGTCACCGCACGGCACTCGGCGCCGCGCTGATGCCGCTGGCCGACGAGCATCCGGGCACCTCCGGCGTCCTGCCGCTCAGTTCCGGTCTGGACGCTTTCGCCGCCCGGGTGGCGCTGGCCAGGGCCGCCGAATCCTCGATCGACGTGCAATCCTACATCTGGCAGGATGACCTGACCGGCATCCGCATGCTCTCCGAGCTTCGCGCGGCGGCCGAGCGCGGGGTGCGCGTGCGGCTCCTCGTCGACGACAACGGCACGCCCGACCTCGATCAGGAGATGGTGGCACTGAACGGTCTTCCGACCGCCGAGGTGCGTTTCTTCAACCCCTTCGTCCTGCGCTCCCCGCGCGCGCTCAACTACGCCTTCGACTTCTTCCGGCTGAACCGCCGGATGCACAACAAGAGCTTCACGGTGGACGGCGTGGCCACGATCCTCGGCGGGCGCAACATCGGCGACACCTATTTCGAGACAGGGTCGGGCCATCTCTTCTTCGATCTTGACCTGCTGGCCGTCGGTCCTGCCGCCGCCGATGTCGGCGCGGATTTCGATCGCTACTGGAACAGCGCCTCGGCGTTTCCCGCCGACCTTCTGATCACCCCCGAGGATGACGCCGACACCCGGCTCGCCACACGCGATGCCGAGGTCACGGCCTCGCCGCAGGGTGTCGCTTATGCCGAGGCGGTTCGCGCCTCGTCGCTCGTCCGGCATCTCGAAGACAGGACTTTGGGGCTCGAATGGGTCCCGACCAAGCTCTTCAGCGACGACCCGGCCAAGGCAGAGGGCAAAGGGGATCCACAGGGGCTGATGATCCAGAAGCTCATGGCCGAGATCGGCACACCCGAAACCGAATTCGACATGGTCTCCGCCTACCTCATCCCCGGCACCCGAGGAGCGGAGCGGCTCGGAAATTACGTCAAGGGCGGCGTTCGCGTCCGCACTCTCACCAACGCTCTGGAGGCGACCGACGTCGCGCCGGTCCATTCCGGCTATATCGGTTATCGCGACGCGCTCGTCGATGCGGGCGTCGAGGTATACGAATTGCGCGCCGAGGGCTCGGAACGACGCTCCATCAACGATCTCGGGATCGAGGAGTTGTCGAAGGCGTCACTCCACGCGAAGAGCGTCTCCATCGACCGGCACCGCGCCTTCATCGGCTCGTTCAACTTCGATCCTCGCTCGAGGCAGCTGAATTGCGAGATGGGCCTTCTTATCGACAGCCCTGTCGTCGCCGGCGGCATAGCGGATTGGCTCGACGAAGACCTCCCCCGGCTCGCCTGGCGGGTGACGCGCGCAGACAACGGCGGTCTCGTCTGGACCACGACCGGACCGGACGGCGAGAAGATCGTATCGACGGTGGAACCCAACACGACGCTGCCGCTGCGCGCACTTGTCCGGGTGATTTCGTGGCTGCCCGTCGAATGGCTGCTGTGAAGCCCTTGGCCGCGCCATGCGGGCCTCTGCCGCATCGCCAGGTCAAATGACCGCGCCCGCCTATTTCAGCCTCGCCCCGAAGAACCTCGCGAAACTCACCGCGAGGATGATCCTGAGAAGGTGGTGCGCGGTCACGTAGAGGATCGACATCTTCAGGCTGAGCGCGATCAGTCCCATCTCCACCAACCCTCCCGGCGCGAAGGCCAGAAAGACTGCCCGAACCGGCTCTTGTGCGACAGGGGCGACCGCGAAGGCGAAGGCCACCGCACCGCCGATTGTGATGGCGCCGTTGACGAGCGAGAGCCGCAGCGCCACGAGGATGCGGCCCTTCGGCATCCCCGCGAAGCGCACGCCGAGCGAGGTGCCGATCACCACCTGCGCCGCCGCGATCAGCGCGCGCGGCGGAACGGCCTCGGTCCAGCCCGCCATATGCGCAGCCGCCGAGAGGAGGATCGGCCCGAGCACATGGCCTGCGGGCAGTCTGAGCCTAAGCCCGATGAGCGCGCCGAGGATCGCCGCCGCCCCGAGGATGACCACATCCGCCGCTCCCATGCCCCGCCCCGCGACCGCAGCGCCACCCGCGGAGCCCACGGCATGGCCTTCCATCCAGGAAAAGGCCACCGGAACGAGAACGATCGTCAGGATCAGCCGCAGGAATTGCAGCATGGCCAGCATCTGCACGTCCGCGCCGGCGTCCTCTCCGAGTTGCACGGTCTCGACAAGCCCGCCGGGGGCCGAACCGTAGAACGCGGTCACGGCGTCGGTCTTTCCGCTGGCGCAAACCGCCCGGTAGCCGAGATAGTGGACGAGCGGGATGAAGACCGAGAGCGCAAGCAGCGAGGGCACCCAGAGCGGCGCCTCGTCCAGGATCTCGGGCCGTGCCGCGCCGCCGATGGCAACGCCGATCACGGGAACGAAGATCATCCGGACCTTCTGGGGCGCCTGCGGCAGATGGCCCAAGGGGCGCAATCCGCCGATGGCCGCCACACCCACCGCGAGGAGCGATCCGAGAAGCATGGGCAGCGGCAGATGCAGCACCTGCGCGGCAAGCCCGCCGGCCGTTCCGGCCGCATAGGTCAGAAAGACGGTCGGCCAGTGCGGGGCGCCGAAGAGACGTTCGATGATGGGGCGCATGGGCAGTCCGGGCTGAGAGGGCACGGCGGCGAGCCCCGCGTCACCCTGCCTTCCCGGCGCGGCCGGGGCAAGACCTCACCAATGCGGCGGCTTCTGGTCGGCCAGCGGGATCGTTCCAGACGCGTCCGCCTCCGCCTCCGCCGCGCGTTCCATCAAAAGTCCGAGCCGACGCGAAAGAACCGCGATCTCGCGCGACTGCCGGGCGACGACCTCCGACAGGTCATCGACCGCGCGCCGCAGATGCGCGATCTCCTCTTCCGCGGCCTCCATGCGCCGTTCCATTCCGGGCTCCTTCCATGTCCTTCCTTCTCCATACAGCCTTGTCGCGGGCGCCGCACCTCCCCGCCGACGTATTCTGTGCGCGAAGATCGGCGCCCGCTTGTTCCCGGCCCCCCCATCCGCTACACCCGCGCGCGAATGGACAAGAGGCTTGGACGATGGCCAAGGACAAGGGACCGAGAAGACCGCGCGCGGAAACGCCGAAGGGCTTCCGCGACTATTTCGGCGCCGAGGTTTCGGAGCGCAAGGCAATGCTGGACACGATCGCCGGCGTCTACCATCGCTACGGCTTCGATCCGCTGGAGACGTCCGCCGTCGAGACGGTCGAGGCGCTGGGCAAGTATCTTCCCGATGTCGATCGTCCGAACGAGGGCGTCTTCGCCTGGCAGGACGAGGACATGGACTGGCTGGCGCTGCGCTACGACCTGACCGCGCCGCTTGCGCGCGTTGCCGCGCAGTACCGCAACGAACTGCCGAGCCCGTACCGCCGCTACGCGATGGGCCCGGTCTGGCGCAATGAAAAGCCGGGGCCGGGGCGGTTCCGGCAGTTCTATCAGTGCGACGCCGATACGGTCGGTTCGGGCTCCGTCGCGGCCGATGCCGAGATCTGCGCCATGCTCTCGGACGTGTTCGAGACGCTGGGGCTGGGCGGGGACTACGTCGTGCGGGTGAACAACCGGAAGGTCATGAACGGCGTCATGGAGGTCGCGGGCGTGCTCGACCCCGCTGACCCCAACAAGTTCGCGCATGAGCGCGGGATCGTGATGCGCGCCATCGACAAGTTCGATAAATTTGGGGAGGCTGGCGTTCGTGCGCTGATCGGCAAGGGCCGGATGGACGAAAGCGGTGATTTCACTAAGGGGGCGGGGCTTTCCGACGAACAGGCCAATACCGTCATGGCGTTCATGGCCGCCAAGCGCGACAGTGGCGCCGAAACGGCCGCGCGTCTCCGCGAATTGGTTCAAGGTTCAACTATCGGCTCCGAAGGCGTGGAAGAACTCGAACAGATCGCCGAACTCCTCGGCGCGCAAGGCTACGGCCCCGACCGTATCGTCATCGACCCCTCGGTCGTGCGCGGCCTCGGCTATTATACCGGCCCGGTCTTCGAGGCCGAACTGACCTTCGAAATTCTCGACGAGAAAGGCCGCAAGCGTCAGTTCGGCTCCGTCGCCGGCGGCGGGCGCTATGACGACCTCGTCAAGCGCTTCACCGGCCAGTCGGTGCCTGCGACCGGTATCTCCATCGGCGTCGACAGGCTGCTCGCCGCGCTCCATGCCAAGGGCCGGGTGCAAGCCGATACGCGCGGCCCGGTGATCGTCACGGTGATGGACCGCGACCGCATGGCCGACTACCAGGCGATGGCGACCGAATTGCGCCGCGCCGGCATCCGCGCCGAGGTCTATCTTGGCAACCCGAAGAACTTCGGCAACCAGTTGAAATACGCCGACAAGCGCAACTCTCCCGTCGCCGTGATCGAAGGCGCCGACGAGAAGACGCGCGGTGTCGTCCAACTCAAGGACCTCTTCCTCGGCGCGAAGATCGCCGCCGAGGCTTCCCACGAGGAATGGAAAAGCCAGCCGGCCCAGACCGAGATCGCCCGCGCCGACCTCGTCGCCGAGGTGCGCCGCCTCCTGGGGACCGCCTGAATGGCGGCGAAGGCGGAAGCACGGGCCGAGGCCGAGCGCCTGATGGCCGCCTTCCGCGACGCGGGCGCCCAGCCGGTCGAGGCCGATATTTTGCAGCCCGCCGAGGTGCTCCTTGACCTTTACGGCGAGGATATCCGCGCCCGCGCCTACGTCACCAACGATCCCTTGCGCGGCGAGATGATGCTGCGCCCCGACTTCACCGTGCCGGTGGTGCAGATGCACATGTCGGACGGGGCGGAGCCGGCGCGCTACTGCTATTCGGGCGAGGTCTTCCGCAAGCAGGAACATCTGAGCGAGCGGAAATCGGAATACGTGCAGGTGGGCTACGAGGTCTTCGACCGCGAGAACCCCGCCGCCGCCGATGCCGAGGTTTTCGCGCTGTTCGCCGACCTCCTGGCCCCCCTCAACCTGCGCGCCGCGACCGGGGATATCGGCATCCTGACCGAGGCGGTGCGCGGTCTTCGGACGCTGGACAGCCGCAAGGCGGCGCTTCTCCGCCACATCTGGCGGCCGCGTCGTTTCACCCAGCTCCTCGACCGGTTCGGCGGTCGCGTGCCGGTGCCGGAAAGCCGCGCCCGGCTGCTCGCCGCGCTCCGCGACGGCGCAGCCCTGACCGACGCCCCGCTCATTGGCCTCCGCTCCGAGGCCGAGATCGCGACCCGCCTCGCGGCGCTCGAGCAGGATGCCGCGACCCCGCCGATCGCGGGCGAGGAGGTCGCGCGGCTCGAAGACCTCCTGAACCTGTCGGCGAAATCGCCCGCCGCCCTCGCGCATCTCCGCGCCCTCGCGCTTGAGATGCCAGAGATCGGCCCCGCCGTGGACCGGCTCGAAGCGCGGCTCGCGGCCCTTGCGGCGAAGGGCGTCGACGTGGAACTCCTCGATTTCGAGGCGAGCCACGGCCGCACCACGCTCGAATACTATGACGGCTTCGTGTTTTCCTTTCACGCTGCCGACCCGGACCTGCCGCCGGTGGCGTCCGGCGGTCGCTATGACGCGCTGACTGCGGTTCTCGGCCAGGGCCGCTCGATCCCGGCGGTGGGCGGCGTGATCCGGCCGGGCCTCGTCGCCGATCTCGGGGGCGCTGTACTTGGGGGGACGCCATGCTGAAACTCGGTGTCCCCTCCAAGGGAAGGCTGATGGAGCTGACCTTCGACTGGTTCGGCGCGCGCGGTGTCACGCTCCGCCGCGCCGGGTCGGACCGCGAATATGCCGGTGCCGTCGATGGCGCCGACGGGCTCGAACTCGTCCTCCTCTCGGCCGGCGAGATCCCCCGCGAACTCGCCGCCGGGCGCATCCATCTTGGCGTCACCGGTTCCGACCTCGTCCGTGACAAGCTCGCCGACTGGGACCGGCAGGTCGCGGAACTGGCACCGATGGGCTTCGGCCATGCCGACCTCGTCATCGCCGTTCCCACCGCCTGGCCCGACGTCGACACGCTCGACGACCTCGATGCCGCCGCTGCCGCCTTCCGGCGCGCGCATGGGCACCGCCTGCGCATAGCTACGAAATACCACCGGCTCGTGCGCGACTTCCTGACGGCTAACGGCGTCGCCGATTACCAGCTCGTCGACAGCCAGGGCGCGACCGAGGGCACGGTAAAGAACCTCACCGCCGAGGCGATCGCCGACATCACCTCGACCGGCGAAACACTGCGCGCCAACCACCTGAAGATCCTCGCCGACGGGCTCATCCACCAAAGCCAGGCGACGCTCTACGCCGCCCGCAGCGCCGATTGGGGCAACGGCGCCGAAACGGTG
>JBNKFC010000509.1:0-3369 GCA_050289105.1 Paracoccaceae bacterium
GCCAGCTCGTCGTCGATCTCAGCCTTGGCGGGGGCTTTCACGGCCTTGACCGTGCAGGAAAAGACCGCTTCCTTGCCGGCGAGATGCTTGGCGCCGTATTCGGCCGGGAAGGACACCTTCACCGCAACCTCATCGCCCGCCTTGGCGCCGACCAGCTGCTCTTCGAAGCCGGGAATGAACGAGCCGGAGCCGAGTTCCAGCGGATAATCCTCGCCCGCGCCGCCCTCGAAGGCTTCGCCGTCGATCTTGCCGACGAAGTCGATCACGACCTGGTCGCCGTCCTTGGCCTTGGCGCCCTTCTTGCGGTCGTCGAAGTTCTTCGCCGACTTCGCGAGGTTCTCGAGCGCCTCGGTCACGGCCTTGTCCTCGGCCTTCACGACCAGCTTTTCCAGCTTCAGCTTCGAAAGGTCGACTTCGGGGATCTCCGGCAGCGCCTCGTAAGACATCTCGACGATCACGTCGTCGCCCTTCTTCCAGGTCTCGCCGCCCTGCATCTCGACCTTCGGCTGCAGCGCCGGACGGTCGCCCGTCTCGTCGAAATGCTTCTTCATCGCGCCGTCGATCGCATCCTGCATGGCGTCGCCCAGGAGGCGCTCGCCGAACTGCTTGCGCAGGATCGCCATCGGCACCTTGCCCTTGCGGAAGCCCTTCATCTCGACTTCGGGCTGCGCCTCGACGAGCTTTTCGTTCACTTTCGCGTCCAGATCGGCGGCCGGCACGGTGATCGTGTAGCTGCGCTTCAGGCCGTCTTTCAGGGTCTCGGTGACCTGCATTCCTTCGTCCTTTTCCTCGTGGTGCGGGTGGAGGGACTTGAACCCCCACGCCTTGCGGCGCCAGAACCTAAATCTGGTGCGTCTGCCAATTTCGCCACACCCGCAATGCCTGAGAGCGGCCCCGTTCTGGGACCGCCCCCGAAATCCGCGTCCTTCTAGCAAGAGTCGGCCAGCGATGCGAGCGGAAAACGCGCCGCAGAAAATGCTCGCCCGTAACGCAATCTTGACATATTCTGAAAGAAAAATACGAGGCAGAACATATAGGGGGTCCCCATGTCATACGTGACGACGGGGCATGTGATCGGGCAGGATAGCTCCGACACGCGCCAGAAGGCAGAGGTCCGCGGCATCGCGGCCGGAACGGTCATTCTCACGCTCGACGGCGCCTTGCCGGTGGAGTTCCTCTCTCCCGGCGACCGCATCATCACCCGCGAGGGGATGCGCGTCGTGCGCGAGGTCAACGTCCACCGCTATTCGGGTCCGGCGATCCGGGTCAGCGCCGGCGCGCTCGGCCATGACCGGCCCGAGCAGGACCTTGTCCTGCCGGAAGAAACCATGATCCTGATCCGCGACTGGCGGGCGCAGGCGCTCTTCGGCAAGACCCAGGCGACGGTGCCGATTTCCCGCATCGCCGACGGCGAGTTCATCGCGCCGACCACGGTGCTGTCGATGCGGCTCTACGATCTGCGCTTCGACACCCCGCAGGTGGTTTACGCCGAGGGCCTGGAACTCTCCTGCGACGCGGTCGCGGTCGCCGAGACGAAGATCGCCGCCGAATAGGCCCGGCCGGTCTCTGGCGGAAGGCGGCGGATGCCTCCGGCGGGAGTATTTTCGAACAGAAGAAGACGGATCGCGTCAGAGCCCGAGATCGCGGAAAATAGCCGGAAGCTGTTCCGGCAGGTCCTCGGCGATCAGGCCGGGGCCGAATTTTCTCGCGCATTCGACATGGAGCCAGGCGGCTGTTTCGGCGGCCTGCATCGGGCCGAAGCCCCGCGCGAGAAGCCCGGTGATGAAGCCCGCGAGAACGTCGCCTGACCCCGCTGTCGCAAGCCAGGGCGCGGTGCGGTCGAAGTGGGCGGAGTTGATGGAGCAGCGGCCCGAGGGGTCGGCGATCACTGTGTCCGGCCCCTTGTAGAGCACGACGCACCCCGCGCGAGCGGCGGCCTCGCGGGTGGCGTCCACCTTGGAATAGGCTGGGCCCATTGTGGCCGGTGCCGCGAGCTTCTCCGCAATGTCAGGAAAGAGCCGGGCGAATTCGCCGGCATGGGGGGTCAGGACGCAGTTTTCGGGGAGCGCCGCAAAGAGGCCAGGTTCGCGGGACAGGATCGTCAGCGCATCGGCATCGAGGACGACGGACCGCCCGGCGGCACGCCGGGCAGCGCCCGACCCTCCCTCCGGGAGGACGCTTCCCGCCACCCCAGGGTCAGGCGCCGCTCTTTGGTCTTTAGCGCCCAGCGCCGCCGCCACCAGCGCCACCTCCCGATCACCGGTCCCGAGCCCCGGACCGAGGCAGAGCGCGTTGATCCGCTTGTCCTCCAGCACACGCCCGAGCGCATCGGCATCGGCGACCGGCCTCAACATCACCGCATCGAGCCGCGCGGCATTCTCAGTCAGCGCCCCGGGCGGGCACCCCACCGTGACAAGCCCCGCCCCGATCCGAAGCGCCCCCCGCGCCGCGAGACGGGCGGCGCCGCCCCGCCCCGCGCCGCCGGAGAGGATCAGGGCGTGGCCGTGGGTGTATTTGTGGGTACTGCACCTTTGATCTTGCTCACGAAATGACTTGCTCAACACTGGAGCAACAACGGACGCTACCCGCGAGTATCGCGCTGCCTTATCGCCAATCGGATCAAGTCCGATCGACTTTGTAACAACCTTTCCGGAGGCAATTGGACCATCCTGTAAGAAGTGGCCGAAGAATGGACGCTCGAAGGTAACCGTTAGATTTGCATGAATGCACTCATCTCGTGGATTTTCTGTATGGGCACCGAAGTAACCCAGAAACTTACCGCTATCGGAGTCCAAGCCGCTTGGAACATCCACGCTGACCACTTTCGGAGCAGCGGTATCGTCGAGTGAAAGCAACCGAACAGAGCCAATTCGTGCTCTCAGCAAGTGGAGGTCGACGAACGCCCGGGAGAGGCCAGATCCGAATATCGCATCAACGACAATCGCTGGAACTGGCTTTCCAAATGTGTCCGTTGGACCAGTCCACTGAATATCGAAACTGTCTATGGCTAGAGGCTTCACCTCCCCCATCTCCCGCCACCGCTCATAATTCACCCGCGCATCCGGTGGCAGCTTTTCGGGGTCGCCGTAGAGGAAGACCTCCACCTCCCAGCCCCATTCCTTCAGGAGCCGCGCGACGACGAAGCCGTCGCCGCCTTTGTTGCCCGGCCCGCAGAGGACGACCGCCCGGTGGAAGGTCTTCGCCAGTTCCGGCCATTCCTCGAAGATCGCCTCGACGACGCCCCGCCCGGCGCGTTCCATCAGCTCCAGCCCGGTGACTTCGCCGCTGTCGATCGCGGCCTTTTCGATGGCCCTCATTTGGGCGGCGGTCAGGAGTTCGGACATGTCAGATTCCATTACGATTAAATAT
>JBNKFC010000510.1:0-3217 GCA_050289105.1 Paracoccaceae bacterium
GGCCGCCGCGAAAGCGGTGATCGAGGCCGAAGCGCCGCGCCTGCTGCCGATCCTGCCGATGGAAGAGGGTCGCATCGACCCGAAAGTCATCCTCGGTCTCAACGCCGCAGCCGAAGACGACCTTGCCGCCCGTCCCTCGCATCACGATGGCGCCGACGACCATGAGCATGACGATTTCGATACCGTGGTGATCGAACTGCCGGAAGTGACCGACCCTGAGGCGCTGAAGGCGGCGATCGTCCGGCTCGCGCGCGAACAGAACATCCTGCGGGTGAAGGGTTACGTCGCCGTTGCCGGCAAGCCGATGCGGCTTTTGGTCCAGGCCGTCGGCGAGCGCATCCGCGCCCAGTACGACCGGCCCTGGGGCGATGCTGCCCGGACGTCGCGACTCGTCGTCATCGGCGAGCATCATCACGTCGACCCTTCAGCGATCCGGGCGGTCCTGGCACCCGAAGCACAGGAGGCCTGACCCCGCGATGCACGTCGTCTTCCGCGAAAGTCACGGGCTGGAGGAAACCGACACGCCCACCGATCTCGGCCAGGACCCGGCCGAGCTGGTGGTGCTGTCGTTTTCCGACAGCGACCTTGGCGCCTTCGCGGCGGGCTGGCACAGGGCTGCGGGCGGGTTGCCGACGTTGCGACTGGCCAACCTGGTGGCGCTTAGGCATCCGCTGTCGGTCGATACCTATGCCGAACAGACACTCGCGGGGGCAAAGGGCATCCTGATCCGCCTCATCGGCGGCGAGAGTTACTGGCCCTACGGACTTGCGCAGGTGCAGGACCTTGCCCGCCGCAACGGCATCGCACTTGCGGTGCTGCCCGCTGACGGGCGCGAGGATGCGCGGCTTGATGCGCTCTCGACGCTCCCGAAATCGACCCTGCGCCGGCTGCAAACGCTTTGCGATGCAGGGGGGGCGGTCGCCGCGCAGGCGGCGCTGCAGCAGATGGCGCTGGCCGCCGGTCTCTATGCGGGGCCGGTTGCGGGAGACAAGACCGTGCCGCAATTCGGCTGGTACTTGCCCGAAAAGGGAGTGGTTCCGGCACCCGCGCGACCCGATCGCCCGCTTGCCGTTGTAACGTTCTACCGATCTTATCTGACGTCCGCGGATACCGATCCTGTCGATGCGCTCATCGACGCACTTGAGGCACGCGGATTCACGGCGATGGGTGTCTTCGCGGCGTCCCTCAAGGATACAAATGCCGCAGCGTGGCTCAGCGCGGAACTCGACCGTCTGTCGCCGTCGGCCATTGTCAACGCCACGGCGTTTTCCGCCAAGGGGGCCGATGGTGCGCCCTCGCCGCTGGACGCTCCCGGCTGTCCGGTCTTTCAGGTCGCGCTGTCGACCGCGCGGAAGAAGGACTGGGCCGGCTCTGAACGCGGGCTTTCGCCGGCCGATCTGGCCATGCATGTCGTGCTGCCCGAAGTCGATGGCCGCATCTTCGCGGGTGTCGCCAGCTTCAAGCAGCCTTCGCGCAAGGACCCTGATCTGCAATATTCCCGCTTTGCGCATCGTGCCGATCCCGCGCGGGCTGCGGCCATTGCTGATCGGGTCGCGGGCTGGCATCGGCTTGCGACGACCATGCCCACCGCTCGCCGGGTCGCGCTCGTCCTCTCGACCTATCCCGGAAAGTCGCATCAGCTTGCCCATGCCGTCGGCCTCGACGCGCTCGCCTCGGCAGAGGCGATTCTGGCAATGATGGCAGAGGACGTGGCCGTTGCCACTGTTGCCAGCGGTGACCGGCTGGGCGCCGAGTTGACCCGTGAGACGCTCGAATGGCCGGTTTCGGCCTATTTAGACACTGTGTCGACCCTGCCAACCCAGCTGCGCGAGGCGCTCTATGCCGCTTGGGGTGCGCCTGAGAGCGATCCTTCCGTGCGGGATCGGGCGTTTCGTTTCGCCGCGATCCGTCGCGGCACGACGCTGATCGCGTTACAGCCGGAGCGGGGAGAGGTCGCGAGTCGGGGTGACGACTACCACGATCTGAGCCGGACCCCACGCCATGCCTATGTCGCTTTCTACCTTTGGCTGCGGTCGCAGGGGCTCCATGCTCTGATCCATATCGGCGCGCATGGCACGCTTGAATGGTTGCCGGGCAAGTCGGTGGCGCTGTCCGAAGAATGCTGGCCCGAGGCGCTGACCGGAGATCTTCCGGTCATCTACCCGTTCATCGTCAACGATCCCGGCGAGGCGGCGCAGGCCAAGCGCCGGATCGGCGCCGTCACCATCGGCCATCTGCCACCGCGCCTGGTCGAGAGCGCCGTGCCCGAAGGCCTGTCCCGCCTTGAGCGACTTCTCGACGAGTACTCGACGGCCGACGGGCTTGATCCGGCCCGCCGCGACCGGCTGATCCGGGACATTCGGGACGAGGCGCGGGGACGCGGTGTCGAGGACGATCTTGGTATTCCCGAATACGCCTCTCCCGCCGAGGCGATCACGCGGATCGACCGTTTCGTCTGCGACATCAAGGAAAGCCAGTATGGCGATGGGCTGCATGTATTCGGCGCCGGCGCGTGCGGGGCAGAGGAACGTGAGGGCCTGATCGCCGCTCTGAGCGGTCGGCGGGTTGCGGCGGGCCCCTCGGGTTCGCCCCATCGCGGCCGGTCGGATGTGCTGCCCACGGGACGCAACCTTTTTACCACCGATCCTCGCGCCGTTCCTTCGCGCGCCGCCCACGCGCAGGGGGTGAAGCTTGCCGAAGAACTGCTCCGGCGCCACCTTCAGGATCACGGTGACTGGCCGAAGGCATTGATCGTCGATCTCTGGGGTTCGGCGACGATGCGCACGGCTGGCGAGGAATTCGCAATGGCGCTGCACCTTGCCGGGCTTGCGCCGAAATGGGACGAGGGATCGGAGCGGGTTTCCGGTTTCGAGGTGATCCCTCTGGCCCTGCTGCGCCGCCCCCGGATCGATGTCACGTTGCGCGTTTCCGGCTTGTTCAGAGACGTTTTTCCCGGGCTCGCCCAGTTGTTCGAAGCCGCCGCCGCCGCGCTCGGCGCGCGGGACGAGACGGCGGAGGACAATCCCTACGCGCGTGCCACGCCGCGCGTTTTCGGCCCCAAGCCGGGGCTCTACGGCCTCGCGATGGGCGAGGCGATCGAGGATTATGGCCCCGACGGCCAATGCGCGGCCGGCGAGGCCTGGCTCGCAGGATCGGAATGGGCAATCGATGCGAACGGCGGCGCGAAGCCAGCGCGCGCCGCCCTTGAGGCGCAGGT
>JBNKFC010000511.1:0-55818 GCA_050289105.1 Paracoccaceae bacterium
TTGTTGGGATTGTCGAACCACTCCTGCGAGCGGAACCGCTTGTTCGCACGCGTGTCAGACATCTTTATCCTCCCGGTCTTTCGCACCGCGTCGACCAACGGGTACGCGGCCCTTGCGATAGCATTCCAATTTGGTATACCAAATGCAAGGACAAAGAAGACCCACGGGGAAGTGCCTTGAGGAACTTGTGGAGATTCATCGCACTCACCGCCGTCGCGGTCGTGTCTATCGCCCTCCCGGCTTGTGCGGAAGTGGATCTCGCGACCGTGGAGTCGTGCATTCTCGAGCGAATCGAGACCGGCGAAGAGCCGGCCGCTTGCATCGAGATGGCGCATTCCGAATGCCTGGCCGCACCGGACGCTACCCCCGCCGTGGCGACCCTCTGCTTCGTTGAGGCCAAGGGCGTGTGGTCCGCCGGAATTGCCGATCTGCTGAAAAAGGTCCCAGCGGAAGCGCCGGATGAGATCGCCGCGATTGCCCGGATCGAAGCAAAATACGATATCCTTTCCGGCCTAGTCCAATGCGACCGCATGGAGGAACTTGCCCTCGCCGCATCGAACCACCCCGGCGAAGTGATTGCTCGGCAAAAGGCGCATTGTGCCGCGACCGCGTCGGGTGTTGCCTATGCGCGTCTGCAATGGCGCATCCAGGCGCTGCAATGACCGCGAACCAAGCCTTCCGGCGCGGCTTTGTTGATTGCGCACCATTCATCCTGATCGTCGTGCCCTATTCCATGCTCTTCGGAGTCGTCGCACGGGACGCCGGCCTCGACCTGCTTCAGACGATGTCGATGTCGGTCCTCGTCATCGCCGGAGCGTCGCAATTCACCGCGATCGCGCTCCTCCAGGACCAGGCCCCGGTCTTCATCGCACTGCTCACGGCGCTCGCCGTGAACCTGCGCATGGCGATGTATTCTGCCGCACTGGTTCCGCATGTCGGCCACGCACGGTTGGGAATACGCGCGCTTATGGCCTATCTCATGGTCGATCAGGCCTTTGCCGTGGCCGTCCGCACCTACGAAGAACGCCCCGACATGGCGCCTGCAGAAAAGGTCGCATACTACTTCGGCTGCATGGCCGTGATCTGCCCGTTCTGGTACGGCTGCACCTTTCTGGGGGCGGTGTTGGGCACATCGATCCCGCCAGTCTTTTCTCTCGATTTCGCGGTGCCGGTCTGCTTCATCGCGCTGACAGCACCACTCGTGCGGTCCGCTCCCCACGTCATTGCCGCATTGGTCGCGGCCCTTGCCGCCATTTCCTTTGCCTGGGTGCCTTGGTCGCTTGGTCTGATCATCGCCGCGAGTATCGGCATCGTTGCAGGCGCCCAGGCGGAATTGTTCCTGCGCCGGCGGGCGGCAAAGGTGGCCTTGTGATAAGCGATGCGGCATTCTGGACGCTGACCGTTCTGCTGGGTCTCGGCACCTTCTTCATCCGCTTTTCGTTCCTGGGGATCTTCGGTCGGCGGACTCTGCCGGACTGGGCGCTTCTGCATCTGAAATACGTGGGCGTCGCCGTCTTCCCCGCGCTCGTTGCGCCGCTTCTCGTCTGGCCCGCGGCGACCAACGGCCAGTTCGATCCGCTCCGTTTTGCCGCCGCTCTGGCTGCCTTGGTCGCAGGTTTCAGGTTCGGCGTCGTCTGGTCGATCATTGCCGGGATGGGCGCGCTCTATGCTCTGCAATTCCTGCTCAACTGACTTACGGACGTCATGATCGGGGAGCGCCCGCCCTGACCATGGCCGACAATTTCCGCGCCCGACCAACGAGCGCTCCACGCCAAGATCCAGCCGATCGGTGGCGGGCGTGGTGTAATCGTCGGCGGAAGCGAGGAACCGCGCGCTACATCGTCTTCGCGAACGCGCTTTTCGCGCCAGCCGATTCTTGGGTCTTGAAGATCGAGGAATTGTCCGGCGCGGGCGGCAGCGGCATGACGACCGGCACCTGTTCCAGACGCGGCGTCAGGCAGGGCTTGCCTGTGATCGTGCGGTCCTGGAGGTCGTCCCAGAACTTGCGCTGGCCGAGCGCGTGGAAATAGGCGCTCGCCCCGAGGATCGGCCAGGCATCCGCCTTCGCGATCTCATAGAAAAGGATGAAGCGCGGGCGGTTGCTGACGTTCGGAGCCGAGCCGTGCAGGATGCGCGTGTGATGCACGGTCATGCTGCCCGCCTTGCCGGTCAGGGTGACGATCTTGTCCTTGTCGAAAAGCGGATCGTCCGGGTCGATCGCCCCGGCGAAGACACCGTTCATCGTGTGATCGAGAAGCGGACCGCGATGGCTGCCAGGAATGACCATCAGGGGACCGTTGTCCATGTCGACGTCTTCGAGCATCAGGCCGAAAGCCAGAAGGTCGTCGTTCGTGTGGGGATAGAACATCCAGTCCTGATGCCATTCCACCGCCGCCCCGCCGCCCGGCGCCTTGGTGTTAAGCTTCGAGGTCAGGATCGTCGTGTCGGGGCCAAGCAGGTCGTTCATCACCTCGGTCATCGCCGAGTTCCGCAGCACCTCCCAGAAGTACGGGTCCTGCTTGTGCGGGATCTTGATCCGCGTGAGACGCGGGCTTTCGGCCGAGTGGCCACGATCAAGGTCGTAGACGTCGTTGCTCTGGCTCACCGAACGGGACGCTTCGATGAGATTGGCGGTGATCTCGCGCAGCCTGTCCAATTGCTCGGGCGTCACCGCGTTTTCCACCATCAGGTAGCCGTTGGTATCGTAGAAGTCCTTCTGTTGCTGCGTCAGCATGTCTGCGCCCTCCTCCCAAGCATGAACGGTTGCGGACCTATCGTCCCTTCTTGGCCTCTTCCGCCATGTCGAGGCCGTTCAGGCGTGCGACATGGTCCGACAGCATTGGCACGTAGTCCCCGCCCGCGCCGACCGCCTCGACATGCGCGAAATACTGGCGCGCGGCAGCGGCCATGACGTTCACCACGCCCGCATCCATCGCCATCGCGTTCACATAGCGGATGTCCTTCGCGGCGTTGGAGACCGAGAACTTGTGAGCGTCCCGATCGCGGTCGACCGTGTATTTCATGAATGTGTCGAAGAAGCCGTTGCCAAGCCGGCTCGACGCAATCACGTCCCTGAGTTGCGCCGGCGCGATCCCGACCTTCGCCCCCAACACCGTCGCCTCGGCGTAGAGAGAGGCATAGCCCATACCGATGAAGTTCATCAGCAACTTCATCTTGTGGCCATTGCCGGTGGGACCCATGTGGCTGATATTGCCCGCCCAGCATTCGATGACGGGCCGGATCTTCGCAAAGGTCGCGTCATCCGCACCGACCATCGCGTCGAGCGTTCCGGCCTCAGCCTCCTTCGGCGTTCGGCCAAGGGGGGCGTCGACCAAGGTCACCCCCTGCGCCACCATTTCCGCGGCGAGCGCCATGGTCGAGGTCGGATCGGCCGTAGTCGTGTCGATCACGATCAGGCCCTTGCGCGCGCCCGCAAGAATACCGTCCTCGCCCCGGATCGCTGCCTCGACCTGTGGAGAATTGGAGAGGCAAAGGTGAATGATGTCGCAGTTCTCGGCCATCTCCTTCGCAGAAACCGCCTCCTTCGCGCCCATGCCGACAAGGCTTTCCACCGGCGCGCGGTTGCGGTGCCCCTTGACCCAAAGCTCGTATCCGCCCTTGAGGATGTTCTTTGCCATCCCGTGGCCCATGAAGCCCACGCCGATGAAGCCGATGACCGGTTTGTCGCCCATGGTGGTCCTCCCTAAAGACTTGCCGTGATGCCGCCGTCGACGAACAGCGTGTGTCCGTTGACGAAACTCGCCGCGTCCGAGGCGAGAAACACGCAGGCCCCAACGAGTTCCTCCACCTTGCCCCAGCGCCCGGCGGGCGTGCGCTTTTCCAGCCAGGCGCTGAAGGCCGGATCGGCCACGAGCGCCGAATTCAGGGGCGTGTCGAAATATCCCGGCGCGATGGCGTTGCAGTTGAGCCCATGCTTTGCCCAGTCCGTCGCCATGCCCTTGGTCAGGTTCGTGATCGCCCCCTTCGACGTCGTGTAGGGCGCGATGCTGGGCCTAGCGAGCGCGCTCTGGACGCTCGCGATGTTGATGATCTTGCCCGCGCCGCGCCCGATCATGTGCCGCGCCACTGACTGACCGACGTAGAAGGCGGAATTGACGTTGGTGCGCATCAACCTGTCGAACGCCTCGACCGGGAAGTCCTCCAGCGGCGCTCGATGCTGCATCCCGGCGTTGTTGACGAGGATGTGGATCGGGCCATTGGCCTCCTCGTAGCCGTCTACCGCCGCGCGCACGGCTCCGGCGTCCGTCACGTCGAAGGGCAGCGTGTCGACCATTACGCCTTCGCCCCGCAACCCCTCGGCCGCGCGCTCCAGCCGCTCGCCGTCCCGGGCGTTCAGAACCAGCCGGGCACCGGCCTCAGCAAGCCCGCGCGCGAGCGCGAAGCCAATTCCCATGGAGGAGCCGGTGACCAGCGCGGTCCGGCCCGTCAGATCGAAGAGTTGCATTCATCCTCCCGGTCTCAGTTCCCAAGAGTTGACAAACCCCGGGAAACCCGCCTTCACTAAATTGGTATACCATTTCAGGGCCATTGCAAGCCAAAGCCCCCGAGGGAGGAACCTGCCGGTGAAAGCGCTCTACGCCCACGCGGCGCGTGACCTGCGTCTGTCCGATTGTGCGGCCGAGGCCCCCGGCGCCGGGCAGGTTGTGGTCCGCATGCTGCGCGGCGGGATCTGTGGATCGGACCTGCACTACTACAACCACGGCGGCTTCGGCACCGTGCGCTTGCGTGAGCCGATGATCCTTGGCCACGAAGTCGCCGGCGTCATCGACAAGATCGGCGACGGCGTGACCGGCCTTGCAGTGGGTGATCTCGTCGCGATATCGCCTTCGCGTCCCTGCGGCGCCTGCACCGAATGCCTGCGCGGCCTGCCGAACCAGTGCCCGAACATGCGCTTCTACGGCTCGGCCATGCCTTTCCCCCATATTCAGGGCGCTTTCCGCGATTCTCTTGTGGCAGACGCATCACAATGCGTAAAGGCCGAGGGCCTTTCGTCCGCCGAGGCCGCCATGGCCGAACCCCTTGCCGTCGCGCTACATGCGGTTCGGCGGGCGGGCGAGATGCTCGGGCGGCGCGTGCTCGTCACG
This sequence comes from Paracoccaceae bacterium, assembly GCA_050289105.1. Classification (GTDB taxonomy): domain Bacteria; phylum Pseudomonadota; class Alphaproteobacteria; order Rhodobacterales; family Rhodobacteraceae; genus Albidovulum. The sequence goes on from JBNKFC010000511.1 coordinate 5,106, forward strand.
GGCTGTGGCCCCATCGGCGTGCTCGTGATCCTCGCGGCGCGGCGTGCGGGGGCGGCCGAGATCATAGCGACGGACATCGCGGACAACGTCCTCGCCTTCGCTCGCGCGGCCGGTGCAGATGTCGTGCTGAACACGATGGTGCAGCCGGATGCGCTCACCCCCTATGCGCTGGGCAAGGGCTCGCTGGATGTGCTTTTCGAATGTTCCGGCGCCGCACCCGCGCTCGCCGGCGGCATCAGCGCACTCCGTCCGCGCGGTCGGATCGTCCAGCTCGGCCTGTCCGGCGACATGTCGATCCCGATGATGCAGATCACTGCGAAGGAGCTGGAACTCGCCGGGTCGTTCCGCTTCCACGAGGAATTCGCCATTGCCGTTCAGTTGATGCGCGCCGGATTGATCGACGTGAAGCCCCTCGTGACCCACAGTTTCCCGCTGGCGGAATTCGAAGCCGCCTTCGCCACGGCCACTGACCGCAGCCGGGCGATGAAGGTGCAGCTGGAGTTCGCCTGATGCTGACCTACGCGGCGGCCGTCATCCTTTTAATCATCACGCCCGGCCCCGGTGTGCTGACGACGGCGGGCTTCGGCGCTGCCTATGGCTTCCGTCCCTCGCTGCGCTACGTCCTGGGCCTCTTTCTCGGCACCAACATGGTAATGCTCGCCGTGATCTCCGGGCTCGCCGCGATCCTGCTCTCAATCCCGTGGCTGCGCACGCTTCTGATGCTCGCCTCCGTGGCCTACCTGCTCTACCTCGCCGCGCGCATCGCGCTCGCGGGGTCCCGCATAGCCTTCATCGAAGCCAAGTCGCCGCCGGGGATCGGTGGCGGGCTTCTCCTTCAGGCGATGAATCCCAAGGCCTATGCGGTCAACACCTCGCTCATCACCGGCTTCAATTTCGCGCCCGACAACATGGTGTTCGAAATCACCATCAAGGCGCTCATCACCAATGCGATCTGGATCCCGATCCACCTTGCCTGGCTTTGGGCCGGGGTAATGCTGCACCGGCTCGACCTCCCCGAACGCATCCACCGGCGGATCAACGTCGCGATGGCCCTATCGATGCTGGGCGTGGTCGCGCTCGCCATGTGGTCGGCCCTGAGGGCCTCGGCATGAAGATCACCGCGCTCGAAACCATCCGGATCGCCGAACGTCCGAACCTTCTCTGGCTTCAGGTTCACACCGACGAGGGCCTCGTCGGGCTTGGCGAGACCTTTTACGGCGCGCGCGCGGTCGAGGCCTATGTCCACGAAACCCTCGCGCCCCTGATGCTCGGCGAAGACCCGCGCCGCATCGAACATCTGGCGGCGAAGGCCGAGGGTTACCTCGGCTGGCGCTCGACCGGTGCCGAGACGCGCGGCAATTCGGCCTTCGACATCGCGCTCTGGGACCTCTGGGGCAAGGCCACCGGGCAGCCCGTGGCGCAGCTTCTGGGCGGCTTCACGCGCGACAGGATCCGCACCTACAACACCTGCGCCGGCACTGAATACATAAAGGACGACAGCGGCCAGCAGACTGGCAACTACGGCCTAGCCACCGGCGGGCAGTACGACGACCTGAACGGCTTCCTGCACCGGGCCGACGAGCTTGCGGAGTCGCTTCTCGACGACGGTATCACGGCGATGAAGATTTGGCCGTTCGACGCCGCGGCCGAAGCCAACCGCGGGGCGCATATCTCGACCGACGAGCTGAAAACCGCGCTCCAGCCGTTCGAAAGGATCCGCCGCGCCGTCGGCGATGCGATGGACATCATGGTCGAGTTCCATTCCATGTGGCAGCTCGCCCCTGCGATCCGCATCGCCAAGGCGCTCGCCCCCTACAGCACCTATTGGCACGAAGACCCGATTCGCCTCGACAGCCTCGACCTCCTGAAACGCTACGCCGCCGAAAGCCCCGCGCCCGTCTGCGCGTCCGAGACGTTGGGCGGCATCGGCGCCTTCCGCGACCTGCTCGCCACCGGCGCGGCCGGTGTCGTGATGCTGGACCTGAGCTGGTGCGGCGGCCTGACGACCGCCCGCAAGGTCGCGGCGATGGCAGAAGCCGAAAAGCTTTCCATCGCGCCCCATGACTGCACGGGGCCGGTCGTTCTCGCGGCCTCGACCCACCTGTCGCTGGCGGCCCCGAACGCGCTTGTCCAGGAAAGCGTCCGCGCCTTCTACCGCACCTGGTATCGCGACCTCGTGACCGCCCTCCCCCCGGTCGTGGGCGGAACGATCACCGTCCCGCCGGGGCCGGGCCTCGGCCTCGACCTCAACCCCGACCTTGACCGCGCTTTCACCACGGCGCGAAAGACCTCGACGCTGGAGACCCAATGACCGTCGCCTCCGCCATCACCCAGATCGCGGCGCTTCTCGGCGGCCGGCTGACGACCGCCGAGGCAGACCGCACTCTGCATGGGCAGAACGAGACCTACTATCCGAACACCCCGCCCGACGCGGTGGCCTATCCCGAGACGACGGAGGAGGTCTCGGCCATTCTGCGGATCTGCAACGCCGAAGACTGCCCGGTCGTCGCCTATGGCGCGGCAAGCTCGCTCGAAGGGCAGCATCTCGCGGTCAGGGGCGGCGTCAGCCTCGACATGAACCGGATGAACCGGGTCCTCGCCATCAGTGCCGAGGACCTGAACGCCGTCGTCCAGCCCGGCATCACCCGCATTGCCCTGAACGAGGAGCTGCGGGCGACCGGCCTCTTCTTCCCGGTCGACCCCGGTGCCGATGCCTCGATCGGCGGCATGGCCGCCACGCGGGCCTCGGGCACGACCGCCGTGCGCTATGGCACGATGCGGGAAAACGTGCTGGCGCTCGAAGCCGTCATGGCCGACGGCACGATCATCCGCACCGGCACCCAGGCCCGCAAATCCGCCACGGGGTATGACCTCACTCACCTCCTCGTGGGCTCCGAGGGCACGCTCGGCATCATCACCGAACTGACGCTCCGCCTTCAGGGCATCCCCGAGGGGATTTCGGCCGCCACCTGCCGCTTTCCGTCCGTCGAGGACGCCGTGAACTGCGTGATCCTGACGATCCAGTCCGGCCTGCCGATGGCGCGGATCGAGCTTCTGGACGAGATGATGGTGCGCGGCTTCAATTCCTACGCCGGGGCCGGATTGCCGGAAAAACCGCATCTCTTCCTCGAATTTCACGGCTCGCCTGCCAGCGTCGCCGAGCAGCGCGAGACCTTCGGCGAGATCGCGCGCGACTTCGGCGCCGAGGGCTGGCAAACAGCCGACACGACCGAGGAGCGTAACGCCCTCTGGGCGATGCGGCACAAGGCGCACTACGCCTCGGCCGCGCTCGGCAAGGGCAAGCACATCTGGCCGACCGACGTCTGCGTGCCAATCTCGAAACTGGCCGAGGCGGTGGTGCAGGCCCAGCGCGATGCGGTAAAGTTGGGCCTGACCTCGACCATCGTGGGCCATGTCGGCGACGGCAACTTCCACGCCGGGCTCAGCGTCGACCCAAAGGACCCGGACGAAATGGCGCGCGCGGAGCAATTCACCAAGGCGCTGGCCGAAACCGCGCTGCGGCTCGGGGGAACGGTCTCGGGCGAACACGGGATCGGGCTAGGCAAGCAGCGCTACATGAATGCCGAACACGGGGCGGCGCTGGCCTACATGCGGGCCGTAAAAGCCAGCTTCGATCCGAAGAACATTCTCAACCCCGACAAGATGCTGCCACCGGGGAACTAGGAGGTGCCCATGCTGCCCTATGACAACCCGATCCCCAATGCTATTTTCGTCGGCCGCGTCTGGCGGCCCGGCCACGGGCCGGCGCTGGTTCGCCTCGATGGCGATACCGTGCTCGACATCACCAGCAGGGCCCTTCCGACCATGCAGGCGCTGCTTGAGACCGACGAACCGGCCGCCACGGCCCGCGCAGCGAAGGGCGAGGCGCTCGGCACGCTCGGCGATCTCGTCGCGGGCTCGACAGAAGGCGCCGCGGAAAACATCCTGCACCTTCTCTCCCCCGCCGACCTTCAGGCGATCAAGGCCAGCGGCGTGACTTTCGCCGAAAGCATGGTGGAGCGGGTGATCGAGGAGCAGGCCGCCGGCAATCCGGACCGGGCCGAAGCGATCCGCGCCAAGGTCGGCGCTGTGATCGGCGACAGCCTTTCGGGGATTGAGCCGGGCTCCGAGCGCGCGATGAAGGTCAAGGCCGTCCTTCAGGCAGAAGGGCTCTGGTCGCAATACCTCGAAGTCGGCATCGGCCCCGACGCCGAGGTCTTCACCAAGTGCCAGCCGATGGCTTCGGTGGGATGGGGGGCGAGTGTCGGTCTCCACCCGATCTCGAAATGGAACAACCCCGAGCCGGAGATCGTCCTTGCCATCAATTCGCGCGGCACAGTCGTCGGCGCGACACTTGGCAACGACGTGAACCTGCGCGACGTCGAGGGGCGCTCGGCGCTCCTGCTCGGCAAGGCCAAGGACAACAACGCCTCCTGCGCCATCGGTCCGTTCCTGCGGCTCTTCGATGCGGGCTTCGGCCTCGATGACATCCGCAAGGCGGAACTGTCCATGAAGGTCGAGGGCGAGGACGGTTTCACGCTCGACGGCCATTCCTCGATGACTAAGATCAGCCGTGACCCGGCGAGCATCGTCAAGCAGACGATCGGGCGGCACCATCAGTATCCTGACGGATTCTTCCTGTTCCTCGGCACGATGTTCGCTCCGGTCAAGGACCGCGACGCACCGGGGCAGGGCTTCACCCACCACGCAGGCGATGTCGTGACGATTTCGGAGGCGCAGCTCGGCGCGCTTCGCAACACCGTCCGGCTGTCGACAGACTGCCCGGAATGGACCTTTGGCACTGCCGCGATGATGCGCAACCTCGCCGGAAGGGGGCTTCTGTGACCCTGATGCAGGTCTTCGACGACACGCAATGCTCTCTGGGCGAAGGTCCGCTCTGGCACCCGCTCCGGGGCCAGTTCTTCTGGTTCGACATCAACGCCCACCGGCTCTACAGCCGCACCTCAGACCGCCAGCAAGTGTGGCAGTTCAACGAATACGTCTCGGCCGCGGGCTGGATCGACGAGACCCGGTTGATGATCGCGAGCGAGAGTGCGCTCATCGCGCTCAACCTCGAAACCGATGCGCGCGAGGTGATCTGCAAGCTTGAGGCCGACAATCCGGTCACGCGCTCGAACGATGGCCGGGCCGACCCTTACGGCGGCTTCTGGATCGGCACGATGGGCAAGAACAAGGAGAAGGAGGCGGGCGCAATCTACCGATACTACAGGGGTGAGCTGCGCCAACTGTTCGCGCCCTGGTCGATCCCGAACGCGATCTGCTTCGCGCCCGACGGCGGCCATGCCTATTTCGCCGACACGCCCAAGGGGCGGATCTGGCGGCAGGTGCTCGATTCCAAGGGCTGGCCGAAGGGAGAGCCGGAGCCCTTCCTCGACCTTCCCTCCGAAAGCTATCGCCCGGACGGTGCGGTCGTGGATGCGGCCGGAAATCTCTGGTGCGCCCATTACGGCCACGCCAAGGTCACGGTCCACACGCCAGCCGGCCGGGAAGTGCGAGCGCTTCCCGTGCCCGGCAAACGCTCCACCTGCCCGTCCTTCGGCGGCACCGATCTCAGGACCCTCTTCGTCACCACCGCCCGTCAGGAAATGGAGACCCCGAGCGAGGACGACGGCCGTACCTATTGCACCGAGGTCGATGCCACGGGGCAGAAAGAACACCGGGTGGTTTTGTGACGAAAAGCTTTCTTGCGATCGGCGAATGCATGGTGGAGCTGGCGCAGATCGGCGACGACACCTATCGCCGTGGCTTCGCCGGCGACACGTTCAACACCGCCTGGTACGCCCGCCGCAGCCTGCCCTCTGACTGGAACGTCGGCTACGCCAGCTGCATCGGCACTGATGCCGTGTCTGACGAGATGGCGGGCTTCATGCAAGCCCAGGGCATCGACACATCGCCCTTGCGCCGCGTGCCCGACCGCACCGTCGGGCTCTACATGATCTCCATCGAGAACGGCGAGCGGAGCTTTTCCTACTGGCGCAGCCAGTCCGCCGCACGGCTTCTTGCCGAGGATGATGCCTGGCTGTCGCAGACCCTCGCGGGGCGCGACATCCTCTATTTTTCGGGCATCACCCTCGCCATTCTCCCGCCCGATCACCGTCATGCGCTTTGCGACGCGCTGACCGTGGCGCGCAAGTCCGGCGCGCTCGTTGCCTTCGACACCAACCTCCGGCCCCGGCTCTGGGGCGGCGAGGCCGCGATGAAGGAGGGCATCACCCTCGGCGCTTCGGTGGCCGACGTGGTCCTGCCCTCTTTCGACGAGGAAACGGGGCTCTTCGGCGACGCCACGCCCGCGGCGACGGTCGCGCGATACCGGGAGGGCGGCGCAACAACCGTGGCCGTGAAGAACGGCGGCGGCGATCTCACGCTCTGGGACGCCGCGGCAGGCGAACGCACCATTACCGCGGTTCCCGTCGCGAATGTCGTCGACACGACGGCGGCCGGCGACAGTTTCGGCGCGGCCTTCCTCGCTGGACTGGCCACGGGTCACTCTGCGGACGATGCCGCCCGCGCCGCGATGGCGCTCGCGGCGAAGGTCATCCAGGCACGCGGCGCACTCGTGCCGGCAATCTTCGAAGGAGGAGAAAAATGAACATCCTGATCATCGGCGGCGGAGGGGTCGTCGGCCAGAAACTCGGGCGCGCGCTGGCCGCGCGGGGCGAACTGCGCGGCCAGCCGATCGACAAGATCACGCTCGCAGACGTCGTCGATCCCGCGGGCATCGAAGGCGCCCCGATGCCCGTCAAGACGATGCGCTGCGACATCGCCAACCCGGCGTCGGTGGCGGAATGCGTCACGGCCGATGCGGAGGTGATCTACCTCCTCGCCGCCATCGTCTCGGCCCACGCCGAGGAGGATTTCGACGCGGGCATGACGATCAACCTCATGGGCACGCTGAACGTCCTTCAGCGGGCGCGAGAGCTCGGCACAAAGCCGATCGTGGTCTTTTCCTCATCGATCGCCGTCTACGGCGGCGAGGTGCCAGACCCGATCCTCGACCACACCTTCCTCAACCCCCAGACCTCCTACGGCGCCCAGAAGGCCATGGGCGAGCTTCTGATCAACGACTTCAGCCGCAAGGGCTTCATCGACGGGCGTGGCTTCCGCCTGCCGACGATCTCGGTCCGCCCGGGCAAGCCGAACCGGGCTGCGTCGAGCTTCATGTCATCGATCCTGCGCGAACCGCTGAACGGGCAAGAGGCGATCTGCCCCGTGGACGAGGATTTCCCGCACTACTACCTCTCTCCGCGCAAATGTGTGGAGAACCTCATCAAGGGCGCGGAGCTTCAGGCCGAGGATCTGGGCATGAACCGTTGCATGATGATGCCGGGGCGGATGTGGACGATCCGCCAGCTGATCGACGCAATGACCGCCGTGGCGGGGCCGGAACCCGCAAAGCTCATCCGCTGGGAGGCGCAGCCGGAGATTCAGCGTATCGTGAAAGGCTGGCGCTTCGACATGCGCCCGGAAAAGTCGCTCAAGCTCGGGCTGACCGCGGACGAGAGCTTCGAGGACAACATCCGCTACTACCTCGAAGACGACAAACCGACGGCCTGAACGACGGCGGCGGGCGTCAGCCCGCCGTCCATTTCTTGCAGGTGGCAATCCGTTCCAGCGCAACACGGCGCAGCATCGGCAGGTCGATGTCGATGGCTGTGAACAGGCAGCCTGCCTCGACCACCATATCCAGCAGCGTCTGGTCAGATGTCACGAAACCCGCCGGCAGGCCCGCCGAGCGGATCCGCCTGAACGCATCGACAATCGCCTCCAGCACCTCGGGATGCTTGATGTTGCCCGGGTGCCCAAGACTTGCCGCAAGATCGGCGGGGCCCACGAACATGCCATCCACGCCGGGCACCGCGGCAATTTCCTCGATCCGGTCCAGCGTCGCGCACGTCTCGACCTGCAGGAACAGGCCGATCTCGTCGCGCGCCCGCACAAGGTAATTCGGCACGGCGCCATAACGGCTCGCCCGTGAGGAACCGCTCACCCCCCGGATACCGTGCGGCGGGTAGGTCACCGCTGCCACCGCGAGCTTCGCCTGCTCCACCGTTTCGAAAGAAGGGATCAGGATGTTCTGCGCGCCCACGTCCAAGATGCGCTTGATCTCGGCGACATCGAGATTGGTCGGACGCACCATCGCGGTGATATCGTAACCGTTCAGCGCCTGGAGCGCGGCCAACACGTCGGCCTCGCTGTTCGGCGTGTGCTCGCAGTCGATCAGCATCCAGTCAAAACCGCAACCGGCAAGCACCTCGACCACGGAGGTATCACGGATCGTGTTCCAGATGCCGATCTGCTGACGGCCCTCGGCAAGCGCGTGTTTCAACTTGTTGCGCGGTAGATCCATGTCAGTTCACCGGGGTCACGAGGGGTTTGCCCGCGAGGAACGCTGAGACGTTGTCGCGCTGAAGCTGGCCCATCGCCGCGCGGGTCTCGACCGTGCCCGAACCCTGGTGCGGCTGGATCACCACGTTGTCGAGCGCGTAGAACCGCTGGTCGATGTCCGGCTCGTTGAGGAATACATCCAGCCCCGCGCCCGCAATCTTGCCCTGCTCCAGCGCATCCAGAAGCGCCGCCTCGTCCACCGTCGTCCCGCGCGAGATGTTGACGATGATGCCGCGCGGGCCCAGCGCCTCGATCACCTCGGCTGAGACGAACTTCTCGGTGTCCTTGCCGCCAACCAGCGCGATGACGAGGTAATCAACCGCCTTAGCCAGCGAAACCGGATCGGCGTGCCAGGTCCAACCCGGAGTGTCCTTCTCGGACCGTGCGAAGTAATGGATATCCATCTTGAACGCCGCGAGCCGGTCGGCGATCTCGCGCCCGATCCGGCCAAGGCCGACGATCCCGGCCTTGGCGCCGCTGATCTTGCGGTTCAGCCGGTATTCGCCACGTGTCTTCCACTTGCCCGACCGCGCCCATTTCGAGGCATGCTCCATCTCGCGCCCCTGCATCAGCAGCATCGCGACCGCAAGATCCGCGACGTCATCGTTCAGAACGTCCGGCGTGTTGGTGACCTTCACCCCGCGTGCGCTGGCCGCCGCAACGTCGATCGCGTCATAGCCCACGCCGTAGTTGGCAATGACGCCGAGGTTGGGAAGCAAGTCCATCTCGGTCCCGCCGAACGGCGCATGGCCCTTGTAAGCAATGGCAGTCACCACAGCGCGCGTCGCTTCGTCCAGTCCCGCAAGCGCCGCGGGGCCTGCGATGAAGATCGGCTGAAAGGTCTCGTCCAACGCGGTGCGATCCACGTCACTGTAGGGGCCGATGACGAGAGTGGTGGTCATAAGTTGCTCCGGATGCAGCTGAAAAATAGTATACCAACGCTGGGGCGGTTCGCCGGGGGTGTCAACCGGCGCAGATTTCCTTGACCGATTTCCGCACTGCATCAAGGCTGAACACCCGGTCGAGCCAGTCTTGCTGGAAGATCACCGACTTCGCCTTGTCGATCGCCATCAGTGCCCCGTCGGAGAACTTTCCTTCCGGGAAGATCCCGAAGGCAATCGCCAGTTCGATCTTCAGGTGGCCAAGGACAAAGTCATGCGCGGCGGCTTCGGGAACCCCCATGGCGACGGCACGGTCGGTCGCGTCCCTGAGCGCGAGCGACAGCGTTGCGGCAACGGTCTCGGAGAGCGCCGGCTCCAGCACGGCGATGTTTTCCAGCGTGCAGCGGTGCGACCGGGCGACCGGCGCGTAGATGACCTTGGCGATCTCCTCACAGAGCGCATAGTGCTCCTCCGGCCCCTGGATCAGCGCGCAGACGATCCCTTGCGGCATCGCGATCCCGCCGAAATAGTCCTTCTGCGCGGCGATATCGGGCGAGGTGTCGAAGATGTTCGGGTGGCACGGGTGCGTGCAGAAATAGGTGACGTCGGCACGTTCTGGCATCTCGCCCGCATAGGGCGCAGCGGCGTCAAGCACCACGATGGCGGCACCAGGTTTCACCTTGCCGATGAAGCCATGCGCGATCTTCCCGATCAGCCGGTCAGGCACCGCCATCACCACGACGTCGGCATCGGCCAATGCGTTGTCCGCGGGAACCGCCTTCACGCCCACTTCCCGCTCAAGACGCGCGCGTCCCTCTTCCGATACCTCGACATGGTCCACGTCGAAGCGCGAAGACTTCAGGTTCTTCGACAGGCGGACGCCCATCTTTCCGCCCGCACCCAGCAATGCAACCTTGGTCATGCTTCTTCCTCTCTATCTTGCGGCGCCGCCGCCGCGTTTGATCCAACCGAAATAATCGGCACTTCCCATCTGGCCGCCCTTCAGCGCCAGTTGCAGGCCGGCAAGGCCCGGGTCATCCGAATGTGCCTCCAAGAGCGCCGCGCCCGGTATCGTGGGCGCCAAAGCGGTGAAGGCGTAAAGGCCGAGCTGGCGCGAGGCATGACCCGACGTGTCGCCGCCCGAGATGATCGCGCGCTTCAACCCGGTTTCCCGAAGGAGCCGCGACAGGATCCGGCCCAGCGACTCGCCGATCCGGGCATTGGCGATTGTCTCGTCCATACCGGCCCCGGCCACCGCCGCGCGCATCCCCGCGACGCCGGGGTCGTCGGGGCCACGCGCCGAATGGACGAGCGGGTCCTGCCCTTCCGACAGCGCCCGAAGCGCCGCAGCGACGGCCGCCTCTTCCGCCGCGGTTTCCCCACGCACCACGGCGGCCGCGTCGAGTGGAATGCACGCAAAGCCGTTCCCTTCCGCCCAGTCGATCTGACCGGCCGTGACGGGCGAGACCGAGCCTGAGACGGCCACGATCCGCTCAACCGGCCCCGCCCCGACGGTGCGGTCCTTCGATGGAAGGGCGCCTTCGGCGCGCCAGTGCGCGACCAGCGCGTATTCGACACCCTGCGAGCCCACCGCGAAGATCTGCCCCGCGCGCCCGGCCCAGATCAAATCCCCGCAACGGGCCATGTGCGGTGCACAAACCGTGTCGAGGCAGATCACCTCGGCCCCGCGCGCGATCTCGCGATCCAGACCAGCCCGCGCGTCGTTCTCCAGATCCTCGATGCTGACCAGGCCGAAGCTGCGGTCGGTCTGGCGGGCCAGATGACGGGCGACATCGGCCTCGTCCATTGGCGTGACCGGGTGGCGGGCCATCACCGGATGACGGTCGAGCCGGAACACACCGCCCGGCGCGCCCGCGAACAGATGCCCGAAGGCCTGATAGCGCCGCAGCGGCGGCGCGGCGACCAGACAGGGCACCCAGCCCCCGCCCACGATCGGCGCACCGATGTCGATCGCCTTGCCGATCGAACCCACGTGCGGGGCGCTGTCGAGCGTCGAACAGACCTTGTAGTGCACGACCGGCGCCCCCGTCGCCTTCATGAACGCGAACGCGGGCGGCAGATGCTCTTCCATCCAACGCGGTCCGTGGCTGCGCGCGGTGCTCGCGATGCCGATGGCGCGGGCATGCGGGAAGCGCGCCATAAGTTCGGGCGTAGGAATGTCGAGGAACAGCACGGCCGGAACGCCCGCGAACTCCAGCACTTCCATCGTCGCGGCGGAGCCGGTGAAATCGTCGCCATACCAGCCGACGAGGATGCCCTCGGGCAGCACCGTCATTTCCGGTAAGCCTCAAGCGCGCGGGCCAGCGCGGGATGCGTCCGGGCATATTTCCCTGCGTCCACGCCGCCGATGGCCGCGTCCCAGGCATCGCGGAGCGATTGGACGCCCGCCGCCGGCCCGTCGGGATGCGCCATGATCCCGCCGCCCGCCGCATAGATGCAGTCCGCGCTCCCCAGCCGCCGGTAGGTCTCGGGTGGCTGCACCGCCGACTGGCCCGAGGAGAACACGGGCATGGCGATGCAGGGCTTGGCCTCGAACATCGGCGTCAGTAGCGATTTCGCCGAGGCGATAACGCTGTCGTCGGGCTCGCTGAACTTGTTCCGGAGCCCGTTCACATGCATATGGTCGGCCCCGGCCAGACGCCAGAACTTCGACCACGCACGATAGTCCCAGCCGAGCATCGGCGCGCGCGACAGATACCCCCAGCCGTTCCGGTGCGCATGGATCGGCAACTCGCTGTGACGCGCCAGCCCGATCACTCCCGCCAGACCGACCGAATTGATGCTTACCATCACGCAGGTGCCGCCGAGGTCCCGGACCAGATCGTGGCGCCGGCGCATGTCGTCGACCTCGCCCGTCAGATTGAAGGCGAACATCACCTTCTTGCCGGTCTTGTCGGCATGGGCGTTGATCACCCGCATGACGGCCCGTACGCGCTCATCGAAGGGGCAATTCGGCCCGTCCGCCTGCAACTCGTCATCCTTGACGAAGTCGATCCCGGCCTCGGCGAGCGTCTTGACCAGATCGGCGGTCTCTTCCGGCCCGAACCCCACAGAGGGCTTCACGATGGTGCCGATCAGCGGCCCCGTCGCGACGCCCGAGAGCCTGCGCGTGCCCTCGATCCCGAACTTCGGCCCCGGATAGGCCGCGGCGAAGGCCTCGGGAAGCCGTATATCGAGGATGCGCAGGCCCGAGAATTGCTGAAGCTCGAAGAGGTTGCCCGAAACGGTCGCCATCAGGTTCGGCAGGTCCGGCCCGACATTGCCGAGCGGCCAGGACAGCGTGACCTTCGCCCGCGTGTATCGCGCCCCCGTCGCGCCGCCGGGCAGCGACGGGTTATCGACAGTCTCGACCACCTCAAGCGCCTCGATCCGCGCGGCCGAGCGCTCACGCAATTCCGCCGTTTCTCCCGGCACCGCGACGAAGGTGCCGGAACTCTGCTCTCCGGCCATGACTTCGGCGGCCCTTGCCGGATCGACGGGCGTCTCGATCAGGTAGTCGGCCTCGATACGGTCGCTCATGTCGCGTGCTCCTGGTGATAAAGGGCATTCGCCCGTTCCAGATGGTCGCGCATGGCCAGGGCAGCGGCATCGCCATCGCCGTTGGCAATCGCACCGAGGATCGCCTTGTGCTCCTCCAGCGTGAGCGCCTCCAGCCCGCGCTTTCGCACCTGTTCTTCGTGAAAGGCGCGCATCCAGGTGAAGATCCCGTAGGCCAGCGTCTCGAAGATCGGGTTGCCGGAAATTGCCGCGATGCGCCGGTGGAACCGTCCGTCGATTTCAAGGAAGCTCTCGCCATCGGCGCGTGCAGCCCGCTGCTCGGCCAGCAGGGCCTTGAGGTCCGCAATGTCCGCTTCCGTGCGCTTCCGCGCGGCAATCCGGGCAAGTTCCGCCTCAAGCGAGACACGCGCTTCCTTGAGATGTTCCAGCGACGACTGCGAATGCATCAGAAGATGCCGCATCGCCGTGCCAAGCTGCTCCACCAGCGCGTCGAGCGAGGGCTGGGCCACGCGCGGACGGCCGCCGTGACGGATCTCGATCACCCCCATGTGCTGAAGGCTCTGCATCGCCTCGCGGATCGCGGGCCGCCCGATCTCGTAACGCGCCATCAACTCGCGTTCGGACGGCAGCGCAGCGCCGGGGCCCAGCCGCTCGTCGCGGATCAGCCGCAGCAGGCGTTCCTGCACCTCGTCGGAGAGTTTCCGGGGGCGGATCGACTCTGGTAAACTCATCATACCAGTTGACTAGCCGCTTCGCGACGAAAGCGCCAGCGAAATTCGCCCGGCTCGTCAGATGGCGAGGATCAGCTCTTTTGGGCGGGCTTCAACCAGCCAAGCGTCGCGTCGGTATCGCCGCCGGGCTTGTATTCCGCGCCCAGAGGAACCGTCCAGCCGAGCCGGCCGATCACGGCGAACAGGTGGGCGTAGTTCACCTCGCCATGGTCCGGCGCGCCGCGATCGGGGACAGAGGCGAACTGGATATGCCCGATCTGCGGTAAAAGCGCCTCAAGCCGGTGCGTCAGATCCCCCTCCATCAACTGGACATGGTAGCAGTCGAACATCAGCTTCAAGTTCGCCGCCCCGACCGCCTCGATGATCTCCAGCGCATGGCCGGTGGTGGTCAGGAAATAACCGGGGGCGTCGTAGCGGTTGAGCGGCTCGATCACGATGGTGATGCCGTGGGGGGCCGCCTTTTCGCAGGCGTAGCGCAGGTTTTGCACGAAGGTCTCGCGGGCGGCACCGCCCGCCGCATAGCCGGCCATGACGTGAATGTTCCCCGCGCCGATCGCCCGCGCGTAGCTCACCGCCTCGTCGATGGCGGCGCGCGCCTCGCGCTCGCGTCCCGGCACGGCGGACAAGCCGTTTTCCCCTGCCGCCACATCGCCGCGCCGCGTGTTCAGCCCGAGCATTTTCAACCCGGTCTCCTCCAGTGCGGCGGCGACCTCGGCGGCCGGCACGTCGTAGGGCCAATGGCATTCGACCGCATCGAAACCCGCGGCTTTCGCCGCGCGGATCGCATCCGGCAAGGGGCGGTCCGCCCAGAGAAACCCGAGATTGGCCGAGAACTTCATCCATCCCACTCCACGTCGAATTTTGACACCACGGCGCGCACCTGTTCCGAGCTGAGCATCCGCGCATCGTAGCCCCGCATGAGCATCGCCAGCCGCGCCGTGTCCTCAAGCTCCTCGATCGCATTGCAGGCGGCCTCGACATCCGCCCCCGCGACGACCGGCCCGTGATTGGCCAGCATCACCGCCGTCCGCTTGCCCGCAAGGCCCCGCACGGCCTCACCCATCGCCGGATCGCCGGGCAGGAAGAACGGCAGAAGCTTCACCTTGCCAAGCTTCATGATCGAATAGGGCGTCAGCGGTGGCAGGAAATTGTCCTCGTCCACCTCCGGCATCATCGACCATGCGACGGAATGGCAGGAATGCAAATGAACGACCGCCCCGGCGCTACGGCGGGTTTCATAGAATGCGCTATGGAGCGGCATCTCCTTCGTCGGTTTGTCGCCGCCAATCAGTTGGCCCGCCGCATCGAACCGCGAGAGCCGCGCCGGATCGAGCCGCCCGAAGGACGTGCCGGTGGGCGAGACGAGCAGTCCGCCGTCCGCTGTCCGGGCCGAGATGTTGCCGGTCGAACCGCCGGTCAGCCCCCGGTCGAACATCGACTTCGCCAGAAGGCAGATCTGCTCGCGCAGGCGGGCTTCTTCGCTCATGAGTGCTCCAGCTTCGCAAAGGCGTCGTTAAAGAAGGTTTCTGCACCGAAGTTGCCGGACTTCAGCGCCAGCGCGATCTCGGCGCCGCCGGAGCGGCAGAAACACCACGGCACGCCCGGCGCGATCTCCGCGCCGATATCCAGCCGGTCGATACCCAGCGCCTTTGTCACCGCGCCCGAGGTCTCGCCGCCCGCGACGACGATCCGCCGCGCGCCCTTGTCCCGTGCAGCAACGGCGAGCGCGGCAAGCGCTTCTTCGACGACCTCGCCCGCCTTTTGCACGCCGAGCGTCGCCTGCGCTGCACGCACGTCCTCGGGCTCGGCCGTCGCATAAACGATCGGCGCGCGGTTCAGGTCCTGCGCCTTGAGCCAGTCCAGCGCCTCGGAATGACCAGTCGCGGCGAGGGCCACCGGATCGAGCCGAAGGCCGGGCCGGCCGGACGCCAGGTAGGCTGCCACCTGCGCCCGCGTCATGGCCGAACAACTGCCCGACAGCACGATGGCTTCCGTCGGTAACTCGGCGCGCGCCGGCTGCGCAGCCTCGGCCACCAGCGTTCCGTCGCGGGCATAAAGCGCGGGCAACGGCATGGCGATGGCCGAGCCCCCGGTCATCAGCCGCATGTCGCGGCAGGCCTCGGCGATCACCTTAAGGTCGGCGTCGGCCACCGCGTCCACGACGACATGCGCCACGCCCTCGGCCTCAAGCCGCGCAAGCTCGGCCCACACGGCTTTGGCCCCGCGCGCGACCGTCAGGCGGTCCACGAGGCCGACCTTGCCTTTCACCTGCGGCGCTAGAAGCCGCATCAAGTTGCTGTCGCGCATCGGCGTCAGGGGATGATCCTTCATCGGGCTTTCCGCCAGAGGCAGGCGCCCGACAAAGAGGTTCCCCATGAAGATCGCCCGGCCGTTCTCAGGGAATGCCGGGCAATAGATCGTCTGCGCGGCCCCGAGATCGGCCATCAAAGCCTCGGCCACCGGGCCGATGTTCCCCTCCGCCGTCGAATCGAAGGTGGAGCAGTATTTCCAGAAGAAGTGCCGCGCGCCCGCCGCTTCGAGCCAGCCCTTTGCCGCCCGCGCCTCGGCCACCGCCTCGGCGACCGGCGCGGTGCGGATCTTCAGCGCGATAACCTCGAACGGGGCCGCGTCATCGGGCGCCTCGGCAGGCACGCCGATGCGCAGCGAAACCCGCACTCCACTGCGCGCCAGAAGCCCCGCAAGGTCCGTGGCCCCGGTGAAGTCGTCCGCAATGCAGCCGAGAACCGTCGTCATTTCTTGCCCTCGCCGGGAAGGGTCAGCCCCACGTTGCGGGCATAGACCTTGGCCACGGCGGCATCGTCCTCCCCGCCAAGCCCCATCCCCGCGGCCGCGATATACTGTTGCAGGGCAGCGGCGGTGATCGGCGCGCTGAACTGCGCCGCCCGCGCGATGTCGAGCACGATGCCGAGGTCCTTGGGCCAGATGTTCACCGAGCTTTTGGGGGAATAGTCGCCCTCGATGATATGCGGCGCGCGGTTTTCGAGCATCCAGCTCGTTCCCGCGCTTTTCGAGATCACCTCAAGAAAGGTCTCGGGCCTGATGCCTTGAGTCATGCCGAAGGTCAGCGCCTCGGCCATCGTTGCGATATGCACCCCGGCAAGAAGCTGGTTCACGGCCTTCATCGCCGATCCCGCCCCAGCGGCATCGCCAAGTTCGAAGACGGTTGCGGCGATTGCGTCCAGGACCGGCCGGGCAGCGCGAAATGCCTCGCTGGAGCCGGACGCCATCACCGTCAGCTGGCCATTAGCCGCCTTCACAGCGCCACCAGAAATCGGCGCGTCGAGGTAAAGCAAGCCTAAAGCGGCGCATCGGGCCTCCATGTCCCTGGCGAAGTCCGGCGCGACGGTTGCGCAGGACAGCACGACCGCGCCGGGCTTCAGCTTGGGCGCGATCCCGTCGGGGCCGAAGAGGACGCTTTCCGTCTGTGCGGCGTTCAGGACGACGACAACCACCGCATCGAGATCTGCCGCCGCATTCGAGAGGTTGCCACTCTCGCCGCCTTCGGAGCGAAACGTCGCGACCCGGTCGGCGTCGACATCGTGGCCCCAGACACGGTGTCCTCCGCGCAAGGCGGAGCGCGCGATGCCGTATCCCATCGAGCCGAGGCCAATCACGGCCGCCAACGTTTTCGTGCTCATCCTTATCGGTCCTCCAAGCGCTCCGCATGTGTCGTAATTTGGTATACCAAGAAACGATAGCGATTGGGAACCATCCGAGTCCGTCATGCCCCGGTCCGTGCGCGTGCTGGGTATTCGGTGGCCGGACGACGTCGGCAGGCTTCAGAACAGTAGTGGCGCGGCCTCAGCGTCGATTGCGGCACGCATACCCGACCGCATCATGCGATCAAGTCGGTCTCGAACGCCTGCACGCCAAGCCGGATGTTCCGCAAGATCACGCGGGAATACACCTTCAAGCCCGAGAAGGCGCGTCGCGACGTCTTCGGCTGTGACCGCGCCGGCAACCAAGCTGCGCAACGCCTCCTCACGCGGATCGCGCAAAGCATAAAGCTCGCCATTATCCGTCGTGCCAAGGACGTAGCGCATCCAGGCCGCTGTCGCAAAGGCGAAGGCATCAAGGCTTTGTCCCTCATGGAGCGCGTCGCACGCCGGCGCGAGGATGCGCTGCGGCAGTTTTTCAGTCCCGTCCATCGCGATCTGATACGTCTGATGCGCAAGATGCGGGTTGGAAAAACGCGCGACCAGATCCGAACCGTAAGAAGCGAAGTCGACGCCCTGAAGCGGAGAGAGCGTCGCCGCCGCCGCGTTCAGATGTCGCCGGATCAACGCGACGAGGGCGGCATCGCCCATGACATCGCGCACATAGGCATGGCCCGCGAGAAAACCGGAATAGGCGAGCATCGAATGCGCGCCGTTCAACATCCGAAGTTTCATTTCCTCGTAGGGGCGCACCTCATCGACGAAGATCGCGCCGCCGGCCTCCCACGCGGGACGACCCGTGGGGAAATTGTCCTCGATCACCCATTGGGTGAAGGCTTCGGTCTCGACCGCCGCGTCGTCGCGACAGCCGGTCATCTCTTCGGCGAGCGTGAGGGTAGCCTGGCTGCGCGCCGGAGTGATCCGGTCGACCATGGTGCAGGGGAAGGCCACCTCGTTGGAAATGTGATCGACGAGGCCGGGGGCCGCATGCCGGGCGAAATCCACCAGCAGGGCCCGCAGCATCTTGCCGTTTTCGGGAAGATTGTCACAGCAAAGCACGGTGAAGGGTGGCACCCCGGCTTCCCGCCGCTGGCCCAGAGCCCAGACCAGAAGCCCCACAACCCCCTGCGGCGCATCGGGCGCGGACAGATCGGCGGCAATCGCCGGATGTGCCGGATCGATCCCGCCTGTGGCGCGGTCGATGCCATATCCCTTCTCCGTCACCGTCAACGTGACGATACGGGTGGCCGGGGCCGAAAGCACCGCCAGCACCTCTGCCCGATCTGTCCTCAGACAAAGCGCGCGCGCAATCGAACCGATGATACGCGCGCGGCTCTCCTCGGCGCTGTGCGATATCACGGTGTAGAGCCCGTTTTGCGGCGTCAATTCCTGCGAGGGCTCGGCGCTGCGCAGACTCACTCCGGTGATCCGCCAATCGCCGCCCGCCGCAGCGAGCGCATCATCGGTATAGACCGCCTGATGCGCCTTGTGGAAAGCTCCGAGTCCGAGATGCACGATGCCTGTTGCATGGTTTGCGGGGTCGAAGCCTGGCAGAGCGACGCCATCGCGAAGTCCGGCGAGCGACGTTAACCTTGCGGTCATACCGTGATCCGGGGAGAGAGTGCCGCGATGACGCCGCGCAGCTCCGCCAGGCCTTTGAGGCGCCCGATCGACGGGTAGCCGGGCTGCGCCTTGCGGCCGAGATCGTCGAGGATGTCCTGTCCGTGGTCGGGCCGCATCGGAATCGACCAGTCGGACCGCCCCGCCGCCTTGCGCCGCGCCTCTTCCTTCAGCGCCGCCTCGATCAGCGCCACCATGTCGGTGTCGCCACCCAGGTGCTCTGCCTCGTAGAACGAGCCGCGAATGCCTTCCGTTTCACGTTTGACGTTGCGTAGGTGCAGGAAGTGCACCCTGTCGCCCAACCGCTCCATCATGCCGGGAAGATCATTGTCGGGCCGCGCGCCCAGAGAGCCGGAGCACAGGGTGATCCCGTTCGACGGGCTGTCCACGGCGGTCATGACGCTGGTGTAGTGCGCCTCGGTCGACATCACCCGCGGCAGGCCGAGCAGCGGCACCGGCGGGTCATCCGGGTGGCAGCAAAGCCGCAGACCCAACTCCTCGGCAGTCGGCACGACTTGTTCGAGGAAGTCGACCAGATGTGCCCGCAATTGCGCCTCGCTGATATCGGCGTATTCAGCGAGATGCGTCCGCACGTCCTCGAGCGAGAAACTTTCGGCTGCCCCCGGCAGGCCGAAGACGACATTCCGGGCGAGACCTTCCCTGCGCGCCTCGCTCATTCCGGCGAACCGCCGGGCAGCCTCGCCCCGCAGCGCCTCGTCGTAGTCGTCCTCGACGCCGGGGCGCTTCAAAATGTGAATGTCGAAGGCGGCGAAGTCTGTCAGATCGAACCGCATGCAGGTCGCGCCATTCGGCAACCTCCAGGCAAGATCGGTGCGGGTCCAGTCGAGAACCGGCATGAAGTTGTAGCAGATCACCTCGATCCCCGCTTTAGCGAGGTTGCGCAGGCTTTCGCGGTAATTCTCGATATGCGTTCGCCAGTCGCCCTTCTGCTTCTTGATGTCCTCGGATACCGGCAGGCTTTCCACGACATCCCATGTGAGGCCGGAGGGAGAGCCGTCGGCCATCACGGCGACCTCGGCCTGACGCCTGGCGATCTCCTCAGGGCTCCACACTGCGCCCGTCGGGACGTGATGCAAGGCCGAGACTACTCCTTCGGCGCCGGCCTGGGCGATGTCTGCGATCGACACAAGATCCTTTGGGCCAAACCAGCGCCACGTCTGTCTCATCTTTCCCTCCCGAGTCTCTGGGCTTGTTCGTTTCTATCATCACGTTCGGTTGATGGCGAGTATGGAAGTATGGTAGTCGAATTCACCCGAGAAGGAATCAGGATGCCGGACGGCGATACACTCTGGACGATCGACGAGACGGCCTCGATCACACCGCAGCTGTTTCGCATCCTGCGCGAAAGGATTATCCGCATCGATCTCCGACCCGGTGACCGTATTTCCGAGTCGGAGATTGCGCGCAGTTACCGCATCAGCCGCCAACCGGTGCGCGAAGCGTTCATCAAGCTCGCCGAACAGGGTCTTCTGATCGTCTTGCCGCAGCGCGGAACGATCGTCAGCAAGATCGCCTATCAGGCCGTTCTCGACGCGCGTTTTCTACGCGAGGCGATCGAGGCTGACATCGTTAAGCTTCTCGCCGAGAACCCCGACCCTGCGCTGATCGCGGACCTGCGTGCGCAGATCGAATTGCAGCGCACCGAAGGCGTGCGGTCACCCGACCGCTTCATTCGCCTCGACGAACGGTTCCACCATTCCCTGGCCGACGCTGCCGGCAAGGGCGGGGCATGGAAATTGGTCGAGGGGCTGAAAGCCCAGATGGACCGCGTGCGGTTCCTGTCACTCGGCCAGTTCCCCGTCGAAAAACTCGTCGCTCAGCACTCCCTGTTGGTCGACCGCATCGCCATGGGGGACACGACCGGCAGCGAGGCTGCAATCCGCGGCCACCTGCGCGAGATTCTGCGGGACCTTCCCGCCATTCTCGCCGCAAATCCCGGATTTTTCGACCTGCCGGAAGGGGATCTCCCCTCTCCGGTAAATACGCCCATAACAGGAGGAGACGACATATGACATTCAATTGGAAACGGCCCGCCTTCGCTGCGGCATTCGCGACGCTTCTTTCCGCACCCTTGATGGCGCAGGAAATGACCTTGAAGCTGGGTCATCTCGCCAACGAGGAAAATCCCTGGCACCTCGCCTCGGTGAAGTTCGGCGAGGAACTGTCGGCGTTGACCGACGGCCGCATCGCCGTCGAGGTCTTCCCGAACGAGTCGCTCGGCAAGGAGATCGACCTTATCAACGGCATGCAGCTTGGGACCGTCGACATGACGATCACTGGCGAAAGCCTTCAGAACTGGACGCCGATGGCCGCGCTGCTGGCCATTCCCTACGCCTACAAGTCGATCGAACACATGGACGAAGTTGCCGGTGGCGAGATTGGCGACCAGATCGAAGCCGCGATCATCGAGAAGGCGCAGATCCGTCCGATCGCCTATTTCGCACGCGGCCCGCGCGACCTGACCTCGAACCGTCCGATCAAGACGCCCGACGATCTTGCCGGTCTGAAGATGCGCGTTCCGAACGTGCCGCTCTTCATCGACGTCTGGAAGGCGCTTGGTGCCAATCCGGGTCCGATGGCCTTTTCGGAGGTCTTCACCTCGCTGCAGAACGGCACCATCGAGAGCCAGGAAAACCCGCTCGCCCTGATCCGGTCGGCAAGCTTCTACGAAGTGCAAAGCCATGTGAACCTCACCGATCACGTGCGGTCGTGGATCTACCTGACGATCGCCGAGTCGACCTGGCAGAAGCTCTCGGCCGAAGATCAGGCCGCGGTGATGGAAGCGGCCAAGCGCGCCCAGGCCTATGAGCGCGACCTCTTCAACAAGAGCCTCGCCGACGACCGCGCCTTCCTGGAGGAAAAGGGCATGACCTTCGTCGAAGTCGATGGTGCCGCCTTTGCCGCCAAGGCCAAGGATGCGGTCCTTGCCAACGTCTCCGACGAGATCAAGCCGATCGTCGAAAGCCTGTTCGCCGAGTAAATCCGGCAGAACGCAAACCATACCGGCGCCGCGACCGTGGCGCCGGTCCCTTCATTCCGGGGAAAATCCGTGCAGCGCGCCGATCGACTGATCCAGCTCATCGTCTTTATTGCACGGCTCGGCGCGGGTCTGTCCTTCGCCGTCCTGATCGCGGCCGTGCTCATTCAGGTCTTCGGCCGGATCCTCGGCAACTCACCTGTCTGGACCGAGGAGCTTACCCGCTTCGCCCTGCTCTTTTCGATCGCCTTCGGCGCCGGCCTTGCCTTCCGCACCGGTGACCTCGTCAATGTCGACGTGATCTGCGAAAACCTGCCCGGCAAGTGGCCTTGGTTGCTGCGGCTCTTGACTGCCGCAGTCACCTCCGGGCTTGCGCTCTATCTTCTGCCCCATGCCTGGAAATACGTCACCATCGGCCGCATGCAGACCGCGCCCGCGCTCGGCATCCGAATGGACTATGTCCACCTGACGGTGTTCCTGATGCTGGTCTTGCTCGCCCTCTTTAGCGCGTTGCGCGTGATCGGCATGCTGTCCGGCGTTGAAGACGGAAAACCCGTCAAACCCGAGGAGGATTGAGTGGACGTCACGGTTCTGTTTGCCGTCTTCGTCGCCGGGCTTGTCTTCGGGCTTCCGGTGGCCGTGACCCTCGGGGCGTCGTCCCTCGCCTACCTCATGCTTGCCGGCATTCCGCCGGTGGTCATGCCGCAGAAGATGTATGCCGGCATGGACGTCTTCGTCCTTCTGTCGATCCCCGGGTTCATTCTGGCCGGGAACCTGATGAACCGCGGGGGCATCACCCACCGCATCATCCGCTTCGCCAATTCGCTGATCGGCTGGGTGCGCGGCGGGCTGGGTCTGACGAATATCGGCGCGTCGATGCTCTTTGGTGGCATCACCGGCACCGCCGTGGCCGACGCCGCCTCGATCGGCGGGGTGATGATCCCCGGCATGAAAAAGGCCGGCTATCCGGCGGACTTCTCGGCAGCCGTCACCGCCGCCTCGTCGACGGTCGGGCCGATCATCCCGCCCAGCGTACCGATGATCATCGTCGGCGCGTTGTCGGGCATCTCTGTCGGCAAGATGTTCCTTGCCGGGGCGATCCCGGGCATCCTCATGGGCCTTGCCATGATGGTCACCGCCTATGTCATTTCCGTTCGTCGCGGCTTCCCGCGCGAGCCTTGGGCGGGATTGGGAGAGGTGGCGCGCTCGTTCGGTGGGGCCATATGGGCGCTCGCCATGACGTTTCTCATAATCTACGGCCTCCTGTCGGGCCTCGCCACGCCGACCGAGACCGCGGTCATTGCCAGTGTCTACGCCTTCTTCGTCGGCGCGTTCATCTATCGGGAACTGCCGCTGCGCGAGGTGCCGAAGATCGTCGTAGATAGCGCGGTGGCCGCGGCGGGTATCCTCGCGCTGGTCGGCTTCGCCAATGTCTTCGGCTGGATCCTCGTCTCCGAACGCATCCCGCAGGCCATCGCGGACGGCGTCCTGTCGATCACCGACAACAAGTACTTGGTGATCCTGCTGATCAACCTGCTCCTGCTGTTTGTCGGCATGTTCATGGAGACCATCGCCGCACTGATCATCCTCTTCGTGCCGCTTCTGTCGCTTGCCGAGGCAGTCGGCATCGATCCCCTGCACTTCGCGACTTTCGCGGTTCTGAACCTGATGATCGGCCTGACCACGCCGCCGGTGGGCGTCTGCCTTTTCGTCTGCGCGGGCATCGCGCGGCTGCCGCTGACCCCGGTGGTGATTGCGATCTTGCCGTTCCTTCTGACCAACGTCGGCGTCCTTCTCGCCGTCTCCTATATCCCGGCCATTGCAACCTGGCTTCCCTCCGTCCTGACCCCCTAGGAAACCGACATGGAAACCCGCACCTGCCGCCTTCACGGCCAGCAAGACATCCGCATCGAGGCTGCATCCGTGCCTGATCCGGGCCCGAGCGAAGTCTTGGTTGCCATCGCGGCCGGCGGCATCTGTGGTTCGGATCTGCACTACTATCAGGACGGCGGGTTCGGCCCGATCCGCGTGCGAGAGCCGATCATCCTTGGCCACGAGGCGTCGGGAACCGTTCTCGCGGTCGGGAAGGACGCCAGGAACGTCGCCGCTGGTGACAGGGTCGCGATCAATCCCAGCCGCCCCTGTGGGACCTGTGAATATTGCCGGGCCGGTCAGCCGATCCATTGCCTCGCGATGCGCTTCAACGGCTCCGCCCTGCGCTTTCCGCATGAGCAGGGCCTGTTTCGCGACCGCATCGTCCTCGATGCCTCGCAATGCATCCCCGTCCCGGCGGACACCCCGCTGGACGCGCTCGCCTGTGCCGAACCGCTGGCAGTCTGCCTGCATGCCCGCGCCAGGGCGGGCGATCTTGCCGGCAAACGCGTGCTCGTGACCGGGTCCGGCCCGATCGGCGCGCTTTGCGCAGGGCTTGCGGCCAAGGCCGGGGCGGCCGAGGTCGTGGTGACCGACTTGCAGGACGTGCCGCTTGAAACCGCCCGCCGGATGGGCGCGACGCGCACGATCAACGTTGCGGTCGAACCGCAGGCGATGGAGCAATACGCGGCCGATAAGGGGTACTTCCACACCGTCTTCGAGTGCTCCGCAGCCGCGCCCGCGATCAAGTCCGCCATCGCGGCATTGCGCCCACGTGGCATGTTCGTACAGGTCGGTGTGGCTGGCGATGTGGCGGTGCCCCTCAACTGGATCGTCGGCAAGGAGATCACCTTCCAGGGAACGCACCGCTTCCACGAGGAGTTTGCCGAGGCCGTTGCCCTCATTTCCTCGCGCGGTTTTGACGTCCGACCGATCATCACCGGCAGCTATCCCCTTGCCGATGCGGTCGAAGCCTTCGCCGCCGCAGGCGACCGATCACGTAGCGTGAAAGTGCAACTCACCTTCGCAGGCATCTGAGCGCGAGGATCGTCGATGAACCACTACTCATTCGCCCGGGATGACCTGAAGTCGCTCGCTTTGAACCTGCTCGTGCGGGGCGGGCTGGAACAGACGAAGGCCGAGGTCGTGGCCGAACTCCTGATCCAGACGGACGAGATCGGCGTCACGACGCACGGGATTTCGATGGTGCCGTACTACCTGCCGGAATTGAAATCCGGAAACATGACGTCGGACAGCACCTATGAGGTCGTGCGCGACAACAAGGTGACGATGGTCTGGGACGGCAACTACCTGCCCGGGCACTGGCTGATGACAAGGGCGCTTGAAACCTGCATGGAGCGCGCGGCGGCATACGGTATTGCCGCCTTGGCGATCCGTCGCAGCCACCATATTGGCTGCCTGTCCACGCTCACTCGGATCGCAGCCGAAAAGGGTCTCGTCTGCTATATCGCGACGTCGGACCCATCCGGCAGATGGGTCGCGCCCTATGGCGGGACCGAGCCCACACTCACGCCCAATCCCTGGGCCGTGGGCTACCCGGCGAAGGAGCACCCCGTTCTGATCGACACCTGCGCCTCGATCACCACCGTCTCCAAGGTCCGCGAGCACATCAACAGCGGCACAGAGTTCGCCAATCCCTGGATGCTCGATGCGAATGGCAATGCTACGACGAATCCGAATGTCGTGAATGAAGAGCCGCGCGGCACCATCTTGCCGGTCGGCGGCATGGATCACGGGCACAAGGGCTATGGTATGGCGCTCATGATCGAGATGCTGACACAGGCACTCTCGGGGCATGGTCGCGCCAAGGGGCCGACCAGGTGGGGCGCCAATGTCTTCCTGCAGGTTATGGACCCCGATGCCTTTGGCGGCGCGGAGGCTTTCGTCGAGGAAGTCTCCTTCCTCAACGACCAATGCCGTGCCAACCGTCCGGCAAAGGGCGTTGACAAGGTCAGGGTTCCCGGCGACCGCGCATATGACAACATCGCCAAGACCAAAGCGTCGGCCGTGAGCCTGCCTGCAGAAGTGTGGGCGCGCGTCTCGGCGTGTGCGGAGGACCTTGCGGTAGCTCTGCCCCGGGCAACAGTTTGACGGCCTTGTGACGAGAACTGGTCCGGTGGGTACCCGCCGTCTGATCCGGGTCAACGCGAGGTCAGTCCATTCTGGGACATGAAGTCGGCGAGAGTCTGATACAAGCCGCACGAGTTCTCATGGGGATGGGATCGAAATGAGAGAACTGCAGTGATACGTCTTGTTGGGCCTACCGTATCTGAGCCATAGTAAATTAACGTGCATTCTTCGGGTTCGGCGCCGCCGGCGCCGGTCCCTCTCAAGCGTAGGGAACTGACGGGTTGACCAAGTTCGACTACATAGACGACCAGCTTCTGAAGATCGGTGAGATCGCCACGGAAGGCTATTTCCTCGCGCTGCGGATCCGCGGCTCTTCACCGCTCATGTCGTTTCACACTTATCCTCAAGCCTGGATCGACGAATATACCGAGAACGCCTATGTGCTGCGCGATCCGATCACGACTTGGGGCATGACGTTCGGCGGAACCATCCGCTGGAGTTCGCCCCTCTTGCCCGACCCGTTCCGCATCTTTCAGAAGGCCGCGAAGCACGGTCTGAATTTTGGCGCCTCGGTCGCCCATGGGCCGGTCGGAAATCTCACCATCTGTTCCTTCAGCCGGTCGGATCGGGAATTCACCGACGACGAGATCAAGCGCGTGAAGGAAATAGTGCTCGATCTGCATGAACGGACGGCTCCGCCCAAGGCACTTGCCGATGAGCAGAAGGACCTGCTGAACGCCCTTGCCAAAGGCGTCGGGACATCCGAGGTGGCGGCGACGCTCGGCATGTCGGCCGGAGCGGCCGAACGCGCGATCAAGCAACTCTGCAGCGATCTGACGGTGCGGACGCCGCAGGAGGCGGTTCAGCGCGCCAGAGACCTTCGGCTTTTTTGAGCGCGAGTTCGTCCCTGCTGCGCTCAACGCTCTCCACCAAACCTCGGCTAGTCCACCCCGCCCAACCTCATTTCGAACGGCATCGGAACGCGGGCCTGTGAGCCCATGTCACACGGCGGCAAGCAGGTCGGAAAAGAGCGTTGGCAGACGTCCGGACCTGTCGCCCGCAGCACCAAGGGAAAGGATCGAGGCTTCCAGCCTTTCGCAGCGTGCGCGGCCCAATACCGGATCTGCGAGACCGTGAAACTTGGCCACGATCTCATCGCTCGGAAGCGGTGCTTCCGGGTCGCCGCGCGCTTCGGTCACGCCGGACGCCAACCGGCGACCATCCTTCAGCACCAGCGTGACCTCGGCGAGCCGGCGCGCCGGGAAGGCGGCGTTGAACTCCGCGCGTTCGGTGAAGATCATTCCTTCCGACAGGCGAAGGATCTCGGGATCGGCAAAGGCCGCGTCTGAGACCTCCTCGGTCCCGACGCAACCACGCACCAGTCCGGCAGCGGTCGGGAATGACGTGGAATACTGCGCCTCTTCCGTCGTCTTCGGCCGCCGGCAAGCAAGCCGGGCGGATTCGTGGAATGTCTCGACCTCGATGCGCTCCACCTGTTCGGACGACAGCCCATGTGCCGCGCGCAGGTTCAGGGCGGCCTGCAGGGGCGGCTGGGCCCAGCGGCAGACCGGGAAGCATTTCACATATTGCTCCATGACCCGCCAGGTGCTTCCGAGATCCGACCAGAGATCGGCGACCTCCGGTCCTTCGACCGTGATCGCAGGCGCTCCAGTAAACCCCGACGCCGCGAGATAGGCCGCAGAAACACCCGCCATGGCGCCCCAGCCGGAACCGTCCTTGACCATCGTCGGATCGTCGATGCAGCGCATCATCTGGCTGCGTGGCCCGTGGTATTCGGCGATCCCGACCGCTTCGCGCATCGTGGGCGCATCGAGGCCGAGCACCCGCGCCCCGAGCGCCGCGACCGCAACAGCGACCCAGGCGCCCGAGGTGTGATAGTCGCAGGCCGTCCGGTGCAACGCGATGCCGGCGCGCGTCGCGACCTCGTAGCCGATCACCAGCGCAGTCAGGAACTCCCGATCATCGCCGCGACCCTCGGCATCGAAATAGGCCATGAGCGACGGCAAAACGCCACAGCCAGCATGGCCCTTGGTGAGCTTGTGACCATCATGGGCATCCATCGCATCGATCGTGATGCCGCCGGCCAACGCCGCCCCCGCCGGGCTGACGGGGCGCCCGTCGAACATCAGCCGAGTCCGACGTTTCCCGGGGCCAAACATCTCGGCGGCATGATCCCGGATGATCCGCGACATATCCGTCGTGCTGCCAGCCGCCGCGACACCGACAAGGTCGAGGAGCAGAAGGCGCGTGCGGTCCAGGACCGGTTCGGGGATGTCTTCGAGCTGGAGGCCGTGCAGAAAGTCATTGAAGGTCATTGCTCTCTCCAAACTGCGACACTCTTGCCAGCGCACGTTGAATAAGGCGCAGCGCCCATCAAACAGCGACGCGGCATCACGCCGAATAACACCCAACGGGGCGGAGCCGCCGGTTTGGCGATGTCAGGCGCGAGCGATGGGGCCAAGGCAGATACTGCATTCGTGCGACTGTCTTCGGATAGGGAATCAATAGCGTTGCCGGCGCGCAAAGACCTGCGGAAAACGACAAGCTTGTGCGGCTCTGAACCGACGGGGTGGTTTTTGTCTAACACCGCCCTCGCGCATTAACCGGCCTGGGCAAACCGGTCGGGATTGGCCTGCCGTATCAAGTCACTCGCGACGGGCGACATCGCGGTCCAAGGTCCGTCGACCAGGCGCTGGAAGACCCGGATCAACCGGTCCGCCGCATTCTGGGCAAGAACCGGCGCCTCGTCCTTGCGGTTCAGCATGTAGAAGGCTCTGACCTGGTCTTCGCGGCAACGATGGACATCGATTTCGCGAAGCGCGGCTGGTGATTGGAACAGGCAAAAAGCAGACGTGATGGCCCAGCCGTAGCCAGCCTCGACGAACCGCAGCAGGCTCTGGCTCGAATCGAAACTGAACCGGGGCCGCGCGACGGCGCCGAGCTCTTGGGCGATGGCCGAAGTCATCGCCCCGAACTTGGAATTCCGCCCATACGCGACCTGGTGTTCCAGTGTGACGAAGTCTTCCGGCGTCCGGTCCCGCAGGCGTCTCGGACTGACGAGAACGTAGGGATCCTTGAACAGGGGCGTGGCGTCGGCACGGGTCGCAGGGTCGAAGGGCGGGCTGTCCACGGCCAGATCGAATTGCCGCGCGCGAAACGCCTCCTCGATCCAGGGCGATATCCCCGAGCGCAGCTCGATCGACTGGGCAAGGCTTCCTGACGCCGACAGAAACTCCGCGCCGATGATGCAGGACAGGCTGTCAGGCATGACGATCCGCAAAACTTGGCGCCGCGCTCCATCCTTCGAGCGCACGCGCTCCATCAGTGTTTCGAGCTGCTCGATCAACGCAGGAAGCTCCTGCGCAAGCGCTTCGCCGGCGGCCGTGAGCGTCAACGGACGTGATGTGCGATGGACAAGCTGCTGGCCGAGATGCGCCTCAAGCCGCTGCAACTGCTGCGTGACGGCCGGTTGCGAAAGACCGAGCACCGTCCCCGCGGCCGACATACTCTGCGCCCCCGCGATGGCGAGGAAACTGCGCATTAGCGCCAAATCGGGAAGCGGGGCACGCGTCACACTATTCGACATGATTATGCTCATTATTGGCCAAGCCAATTATATAGAGCGTGCTGGATTTCAAAGCAAAGCCGTCCGATACCGTTCTTCAGTCTCAAAATGCGGGAGCTTGCGATGAAGACGCATGCACAGGCGGTCGTGATCGGTGGTGGCTTGGTCGGCTGTTCCATTCTCTATCATCTCGCCAAGCTCGGCTGGACGGACGTGGTGCTTCTTGAACGGGACGAGCTGACCTCGGGCTCCACCTGGCACGCGGCGGCGAACATCCACGGCCTGCATGACAACAACAACATCTCGAAGATCCAGTACTACACGATGAAGCTCTACAAGGAGCTTGAGGCCGAGACGGGTCAGGGCTGCGGCGTGTTCCAGCCGGGATCGCTCTACCTCGCGCAGACCGAGGCGCGCGAGCACCAGTTGCGGCTTCAGGAGGCCAAGGCGCGCTACTTCAAGGCGGACTTCCACAACATCAGCCGCGACGAGGCCGAACGGCTGCATCCGCTGGTGGATTTCGACGGCATCCGCTGCATCATGTACGAACCCGACGGCGGCAACGTCGATCCGTCCGGCGTGACCCAGGCCTATGCCGCCGGCGCGCGCAAGCTCGGGGCCGAGATCCACCGCTTCACGCCCGTCACCGCGACGATCCCGCAGCCCGACGGGACCTGGATCGTGGAAACGCCGAACGGCACCATCCACACCGAATGGGTGGTGAACGCGGCCGGTCTGTGGGGCCGCGAGGTGGCGCGGATGGCCGGAATCGAGCTGCCGCTCCAGCCGACCGAGCACCAGTATTTCGTGACCGAGACGATCCCCGAGATCGCCGCGATGGGTCGCCGCCTGCCCTCGGTCGCCGACCGCGACGGCGAATACTACCTGCGCCAGGAGGGCAACGGGCTTCTGGTCGGTGCCTATGAAAAGGACATGCGGTTCTGGGCCGAGGACGGCACGCCCCAAGGTTTCGGCCACGAGCTTTTCGCCGACGACCTTGAGCGGATCGAGGAAAACATGATGCGCGCCATCGCGCGGGTGCCGGCGGTCGGCACCGCGGGCATCAAGCGGGTCATCAACGGTCCGATGATCTGGTCGCCCGACAGCGCGGCGCTTTACGGGCCAGTGCCGGAACTCAGGAACTACTTCTGCTGCACCGGCATCATCCCCGGCTTCTCGCAGTCGGGCGGGCTCGGCCTGATGAGCGCCCAGTGGATCGTCCAAGGCGAACCGCAATACGACATGTTCGCCTGGGACCTCGCCCGCTTCGGCGACTGGGCCGACAAGGCCTTCACCAAGGCCCGCGTGCAGGACCAGTACGCCAACCGCTTCAAGATCCACTTCCCCTACGAGGAGCGCGCCGCCGGCCGCCCCGTGCGCACCCGTCCGGCATATGAGATGCAGAAGGAGATGGGCGCGGTCTTCGGCCTCAACTACGGCTGGGAGCATCCCTTGTGGTTCGCGCCGAAGGGCGTGGAGCCGAAGGAGAGCTATGGCTTCACCCGCCAGCCCTGGTTCGACCATGTCGGCGCCGAGGCGAAGGCGCTGCGGGACGGCGTCGGAGTGATCGACATCTCGAACTTCGCGAAATACGAGATCAAGGGCGCAGGCGCGGGCGACTGGCTGGACCGGATCATCGCCAACCGGGTGCCGTCCGAGATCGGGCGGTCCTGCCTGACGCCGCTCATCGGCAAACGCGGCGGTATCGCAGGCGACTTCACGGTGACGAAACTCGGCGAAGACCACTTCTTCATGGTGGGTTCTGGCATGGCCGAACGCTACCACAAGCGCTACTTCAACGAGGTGCCGCGCCCGGCCTCGGTGTCCTTTAACAGCCTCACGGTTGACCTCTGCGGCTTTAACGTCGCCGGTCCGAAGGCGCGGGACCTTCTGTCGCGCCTGACGCAGGACAATCTGTCGAACCCGGCGTTCCCCTTCATGCGGTCGCGGCGGATTTCCGTCGCGGGCGTCCAAGTCATTGCGATCCGGGTGTCGTTCACAGGTGACCTCGGCTGGGAACTCTACGTGCAGGCGGCCGACCAGGTGAAGCTCTACTCCGCCCTGCTCACAAGCGGCCACGACCTAGGCGTTCGTCCCGTGGGCAGCCGCGCGCTCCTCTCGCTCAGGGTCGAGAAGGGCTACGGGTCCTGGGGCCGCGAATACAGCCCCGAATACTGGCCGCAGGAGGTTGGTCTCGACCGGCTGATCAAGATGGACAAGCCGGACTTCCTCGGCAAGGCGGCCTATGCCGCGCTGGCCGACCAGGCCCCGCGCGAGAAGCTCGTGATGATCGAGGTCGAGGCAGATATTGCCGACGCTTCGGGTGGCGAGCCGATCTTCCTGCCCGACGGTTCGCCCGTGGGCCGGGTGAGCTCGGGCGCATACGGCTTCTCGGTCGGCAAGTCGCTGGCGCTTTGCTTCATCAAGACGCCGAGCGCGGTTGCGGGCACCGAAGTCTCTGTCGCCGTTCTGGGAAAACCGCACAAGGGCGTCATCCTTGCCGAGCCCGCATTCGACCCGAAAGGCGTAAGGCTGCGCGGTTGACCATCGGGTCGGCGAACGCCTGAAGGTCGGCTGCGACGCGCCATCCGGGGCGAAGCCTGCCCGGGCGATTTCATCGCGCCCGTGCTCGCGACGCAGGAAGGGGTGGCGAATATGGGCGACAGCGACACCTTCGACCCCGACAGCCCTAACCGCGTGGCCTATGCGAAAATCTGGGGTAAATGCGCCTCCTGAAATGGCGACCTCCGGCCGGCCGCGTATCCTGACACGCTCGCGTCTCCGGTTCCATGATGGGAAGACCGCAAGAGAGGCAGGTCCGAGCTTCGGGCGCAGATGGCCGGGGCAGGCACAATCCATCGCGGGCGGAGGCTTGCCGGAACACTCTTATTGCAGCGAAGTGAGTTTCACCTTCAGGAATTGACGCCAATCAAACCGCTTCCTCCCGGTCGGTATAGATTGAGTGCGGGTTTGGGAGGCGTCCTATGGCATTCAACTCGGCCCTGGTGCCACTCACCGCGACTTCAAACGCAAAGGCAACCGTCGCTCGGTCACGTAGGTTCGCCCGTGCCTGCGATTTGCATCTTGACGTGACATTCGCCTGCACTGGCCCCGATCGAACAGGCCCCGAAAATGCGGCACAAGTGTTGGCCGATGCCTCCGGCGAGCAGAGTGGAGAGGCCGCCGAAACGGCACGGAGACCCGGCACGTGATCCGCAACGCCTCGATCCCTGGTCTTCGGATTCATTGAAGCGATGAATGACAAGACTCAAACCACGACATCAGAGGTCCCTCAGCAACGAGGTGAAGGTGTCGTGTCGAGAGTGTCGGGATCGGTCGTCGATGTCCGGTTTCCGAAAGGCCGCCTGCCAGAAATCAACACTGCGGTGCGCGTATTGTGGGATGGCCCGGGGGATCTGACGCTCGAGGTTCAGCAACATCGGGATGTCCACACCGCCCGATGTGTCGCAATCCAGGAGACGGCGGGGCTGGCTTGCGGGACCGAGGTCTTGGATACCGGCGGCCCTCTGTCCGTTCCGGTCGGAGACTGCGTGCTTGGGCGGCTTCTGAACGTGGTAGGAGAGCCCATCGACCGGGGACCCGCCCTAAAAAAAGACACGCCGCGCCGCCACATTCATCGGCGTCCGCCAAAGCTCTCGTCGCAGGAAGCAAGCGGCGATCTGTTTCTCAGCGGGATCAAGGTCATCGACCTGCTGGCGCCGCTCGCCCACGGTGGAAAGGCGGCGATGTTTGGCGGAGCCGGCGTTGGCAAGACCGTCCTGATCATGGAACTGATCCGAACGATCGCGGACACGTACAAGGGCACGTCCGTCTTCGCCGGCGTCGGAGAGCGATCACGCGAAGGCCACGAGCTTTGGCTCGACCTCAAGAAATCGGGTGTGCTCGACCGCACGGTGCTCGTCTTCGGCCAGATGAACGAGCCGCCCGGAGCACGCTGGCGCGTCGCACTGAGCGCCTTGACCGTTGCCGAGTATTTTCGGGACGAAATGGGCAAGGACGTGCTCTTGCTGATCGACAACGTCTTCCGCTTCGTCCAGGCGGGATCAGAGGTTTCGGGACTACTGGGGAGGTTGCCGTCGCGGGTCGGTTACCAACCGACACTGGCCTCGGAGATTGCCGAACTTGAAGAACGTATTGCGTCGGTCAAGGGGGCCGCAGTGACCTCGATCCAGGCGGTCTACGTTCCTGCGGACGACTTCACCGACCCGGCCGTCGCGGCGACGTTCACACATCTGGACAGTTCCATAGTGCTGAGCCGCGACATGGCGAGTGAGGGGCTCTACCCAGCAGTGGACCCGCTCGCGTCGAGTTCAACGCTTCTCGATCCGGCGATTGTCGGAAAGCGCCACTACGACATCGCGGAAGAAGCGCGACGGCTCATCGAGCAGTACGAAGAACTGCGCGAAATCATTTCGCTCCTCGGGATCGAGGAACTGAGCGCGTCGGACCAGAAGGCGGTGGCGCGCGCCCGCAGGCTTACCCGGTTCCTGACCCAGCCGTTTGCGGTGACGTCTCAGTTCACCGGACGAAAGGGCGCATCGGTCTCCATCAAAGACACGCTCGACGGCTGCGAGGCCATCCTGAACGGAGAGGCGGACGGTTGGGATGAAAGTGCGCTCTACATGGTCGGCACCCTGGACGAGGCTCGTGACCGGTCAGGGGGAGACGCAGCATGAGGCTGACCGTGAGCACGCCGACCGCCATCATCGAAGAGGTAGACGACGTGCGCCATGTCCGGGCCGAGGACGCGACAGGCGCGTTCGGGATCCTGCCGGGCCACGCCGACCTCGTGACGGTGTTGCCGGTTTCGGTCGTCAGTTGGCGCGGGGAGGACGGCCGCGAAGGCTTCGTTCTGGTCAGACAGGGCGTCTTGACGGTGCGCGACGGTGAGCGGGTCGAAATCGCAGCCCGCGGCGGCTATCGCGATGCCGAATTGAAGAGGTTGGGAAGGACAGTATTTGACGAGTTGCGTCGGTCCGAAGACGTGGAGGATGTTGTGCGAACCTCGGACAGAAGACTGCATCTCGCCACGATCAGGCAGATCGCGAAAGTGCTTCGCTCAAAGCGCGGCGCCGAAAGCACGCCACCGCGTCTTTCCGGCCGAGGCGAACCGTCGGAGCCGGGCCGATGACCCGCGAGAATCACGAAAATCGGGCGGAGATGCAGGACGCGATACGGCGCCGGCAGTCTCGCCGCGAAGCGTGGGAGAAAGAAGGCGAGCGCCCCCTTTGGAAGAACCTCTCGATGGTCGGGGCACTTGGCTGGCTGGTCGTGGTCCCTACGCTGATCGGGGTCTTTCTCGGGCGCTGGCTGGACGGACGACTGGGCACGGGCGTGACCTTCAGCGGCGCGCTGACCTTTGTGGGGGCCTGCCTTGGTTTCTACCTGGCTTGGAAAAGGATGAACGAAGAATGACACTGGCATCCGCTTTGCCGTGGTTCGGAGCCGGTCTGGCGCTCGGCGCGGTATACTTGTTTCTCATCGGTCGTTCTGTGGCGGCGATCTCGGATGGCAGGGCTTGGCGCGCCGCTGGCCCGCTCGTGTTGCGCCTGGCGGTCGCCAGCGCCGCGTTCCTGGTCGCGGCGCGGCATGGAGCCTTTCCTCCGCTCCTGATGCTTTGCGGTTTCGTCGTGATGCGAACCATCGCGCTGCGCCGGATCAGGGAGGGGTAAGCCGATGGACGCGAGCCCCCTCTCCCTGGATATCCTGTTTCACATCGGCCCCGTCCCGATCAGCCGTGCGGTTATGACGACATGGGTAATCATGGCGGCACTTGCGGCTTTCCTGACGATGGCACTTCGTCAGCCGGCGCTGGACCCCGGCCCGATCCAGGCGGCCCTGGAGATCGTCGTAGTGACGATCGCGTCGCAGCTTCGTGAAATCCTTGGGCGCGATCCTTGGCCCTTTCTGCCACTTCTCGGCTCGCTCTTCATCTTTCTCGTGCTGGCAAACCTCGCGGCAGTATTGCCCGGAGCGTCGCCGCCGACCGGACATATCGAGACCCCCGCGGCACTGGCCCTGATCGTCTTTCTGTCGGTTCACATCTATGGCGTCCGGGCGCGCGGCGGCCGCAAGTACCTGCGTCACTACCTGGAGCCCAATCCGTTCCTGCTCCCACTGAACGTATTGTCGGAACTCACGCGGACTTTCTCGCTGATGGTCCGGCTTTTCGGCAACATGATGAGCCACGAATTCGTCATCGCAATCGTCGTTTTCTTGGCCGGGCTGCTCGTGCCGATCCCCTTCCTTCTGCTCGGAATCCTGATCGGTATCATACAGGCCTACATCTTCACAGTTCTTGCAACCGTCTACATCGCCGCGGCCGTGGGCGCCGTCGAGGCATGAGAAAGGAGGATACGACATGGAGAATCTCGTCGAAGTCGTGAGTATCATAGGGGCGATCGTGGCCGTTTCCTTCGGGGCGTTCATGCCCGCATACAGCGAAGGCCGTGCGATCGCTGCTGCAATGGAGGCGATAGCCCGGCAACCCGAAGCTGCGGGCACCCTCTCGCGGACGCTCTTCGTGGGGCTTGCGATGATCGAAACGATGGCGATCTACTGCCTCGTGATCGCGCTGCTCCTACTCTACGCCAACCCTTTCACGGGCTGATTTCGAGATGCAGATCGACTGGTGGACACTCGGGCTTCAGACGATCAACTTCCTGGTGGTCGTCTGGCTGTTGAGCCGGTTCCTGTACCAGCCGATCCGACAGGTTATCGAACAGCGCGAAGCAGCCGACCGTGCGGCTAAGGAAGCGGCAGAGGACAAAGTCCGCGCTGCGGACGAGGCGCGGAAGGCATTCGAAGCGAAGCGAGACCAGCTTGCCGAAGAGCAACGGGGAGAAGAGGCGAGACTTCACGCGGAAATGGAGAAAGAGCGCCAGGCGATGCTCGCGACCGCGGAGAAGAAAGCCAGCGATCTCGTCGCAGAGGCGAAGCTCCGAATCGATCGGGAGCGCACACAGGCGCTGGAACATCTCGACCAGCAGATTGCGGAACTGGCGAGCGACCTGGCACGAACCGCGCTGAGCGAAATTCCCACTGCAGGCGAAGCCCTGTTGCAGCATGTGACGGCGCATCTCGACGTACGGCCCGAAAGCGATCTGACGGAACTGCGCAAAGACCTTGAACGCGATGGCAACGGCCTTTCGGTCGTGACTGCCGCGCCCCTCCCCGACGAAGAGCAGGCCCACTGGAGAGATGCCATGGCCAAGCATTTCAACGGCATCGACGTCAGGTTTGACCACGACCCCGCGCTTCTGGGCGGCGCTGAGCTGCGGTTTCCCCATGCCGTGCTGAGCTTCTCGGTCGCGGATCGGTTGAAGCGTTCGGCGCAAGAACTGAAGGCAGTCTAGCATGGCGTTGGAAGGGGACGCGAAGGATTGGATCGAGCGGGCCAGAAAGCGGCTCGGGGAAACAAGCCAAAAGCCGGAACTGCGCCGCATTGGGCGTGTCGAATTGATCGGCGATGGCGTCGCACGCGTCGCAGGTCTTCCGCACACGAAACTGGATGAGCTTCTTCGCTTCCAGGACGGAACGCTCGGCCTGGCCATGACTATCGATGAGGCGGCAATCGGTTGCGTATTGCTGTCTTCGGGCGAAGGTATCACGGCGGGAAGCGAGGTTTACGGCACGGGCGAGGTGGCGCGCGTGCCCGTCGGAGATGGCCTGCTGGGTCGGGTCATCTCACCCATAGGGGAAACGCTCGACGAGGGCCCGCCCCTCAAGGCCCAGCGTCTCGACCCGGTCGAACGGCCCGCACCTGGGATCGTCGACCGCGACCTCGTGACGGAACCCTTGCTGACCGGGTTGACGGTGATCGACAGCATGATCCCACTGGGTCGCGGGCAACGCCAACTGATTATCGGCGACCGCAAGACAGGTAAGACCACGATTGCAGTCGACACGATCATCAACCAGCGCGACTCCGATGTCGTATGCATCTATGCCGCCATCGGACAGAAGGCCTCGACCGTCTCTCGGGTCATCAAGGCAGCACAGACGCATGGAGCCGCCGATCGTTGTATTTTCGTCGTTGCCTCTGCCGACGCGGCGCCGGGCGCTCAATGGATCGCGCCCTATGCCGCATGCACGATTGCCGAATATTTCAGGGACAAAGGGCAGCATGCGCTTCTCATTCTCGACGATCTGACCAAGCATGCCATCGTCTATCGACAGCTCTCGCTGATCCTGCGCAACCCTCCCGGGCGCGAGGCGTATCCGGGCGACGTCTTTTATCTGCATGCCCGGCTCCTCGAACGTGCGGCCAAGTTATCAGGCGAAAACGGCGGCGGTTCGTTGACCGCCCTTCCGATTGCCGAAACGCAAGCGGGCAATCTGACGGCGTATATCCCGACGAACCTGATCTCGATCACCGATGGTCAGATCTACCTGGAACCGAAGCTGTTCTACGAGGGTCAGAAGCCGGCGGTAAATGTCGGAATGAGCGTCAGCCGCGTGGGCGGTGCGACACAGGCAAGCGCGATCAAGGCGCTCGCGGATAGATTAAAGCTCGACTACGCGCAGTTCCTGGAACTCGAGGTTTTCACGCGCTTTGGCGCGATGATGGACGAACGCACCAAGAAGAAGATCGAACACGGACGGCGGCTTCGCGCGACCCTGAAGCAGGAGGAATATTCGCCCGTTCCGCTTGCGATCCAGGTCGGGCTGCTTCTGGGCGTAGCGGAGGGCCTTTTGGACGATCTGCCGCTCTCGGCTATGCCTGCGTTCCGCGAGGCTCTGGCAGAACGGCTGCCGAAGGAGCGCCCACGCGCGGTTTCTGAAATCAACGAAACGAACCAGCTTTCGGACGAATCCCGCGCCGCGCTTCTGGAAATCGTGAAAGCCTGCGCGGCGGATCTCGCACCGACCACGGAGGAGAGCGAGACCTGAATGGAAGACCTAAGCCGCATCAAGTCCCGGCTGGAGAGCCTTAACGAACTCGGAGAACTCGTCGGTGCGCTGCGCTCGATGGCCGCCTCGCGGACGCGTGAGGCGCAGGAGGCTTTCGCCGGGACGCGCGCCTACCGGGGAGTGGTCGAGCGTTCCATTGCGGAGGTGTCGCTCCTTGTGCCGGAGCGTGCGAAAGATGCGCGCCGGAACGGATTGGCTGGGCGCGTGCTGATCGTCATCTGCTCGGAGAACGGCTTCGTCGGGCTGTTCAACTCGCGCCTGATCGAACGCGCCATACAACTCCGACAACCGGACGAGGAACTGGTCATCGTCGGGCGCCGCGGCCAGAACACCGCTGTCGAACGGGGCGTCGCGAGTGCCCTGTCATTCCCGATGGCCTCGCGGGTGCAGGGGATCACGACGCTCGCGCGCCGGATCGCCGCACATCTCTCCGGCGCGGCAGAAGTGCGTGTCGTCTTTGCGCGTCACATGCCTGGTGCCGCCTTTGAGATCGCGGACTCTCAGGTCTTGCCGGTGGGAGAGATGAGCACTGGCACGCAACTCACGCCGCCGGTCATACACCTTCAGCCGGATGAACTGATGGCGCGTCTCGCCACCGAATATCTCTTTGCTGAGCTGGCGCATGCTCTGATGGAGAGCCTCGCCAGCGAGAATGCCGCACGAATGCAGGCCATGGACTCCGCCTCGCGAAACATCGACGAAAGAACCGACTCCCTGCGCCGCGACGAGCGCGTGGCGCGTCAGGAGAAGACGACAACCGAGATGCTG
This sequence comes from Paracoccaceae bacterium, assembly GCA_050289105.1. Taxonomy (GTDB): domain Bacteria; phylum Pseudomonadota; class Alphaproteobacteria; order Rhodobacterales; family Rhodobacteraceae; genus Albidovulum. Next base: position 44,189 of record JBNKFC010000511.1, read on the forward strand.
GACGTCGTAGTCGGCGCGGAAGCCGTTGAACACGAATAGCAAGGCCGTTCATCCCGTCACCCATCACCGCGCCTTTATGAATTCGTGGGCCGCGAAGACCCGGCCATCTCCCTTGAGACGACGTACGCTCGACCGGATGAACCCGTCGACCCAGTCATCCGATCAAAGCTCGAAGCTCTGATGCAGCCCAGGCATCTCGATGCGAGGACATTTCAACGTCTTCGCCATGCTTTTCATGGATTTCTCTTCTCCATGGACGAGAAACGTCAATTCGGGCGATCCTGTGCGCCTGTGCCAGTCTAACAAATCGTTGCGGCCTGCATGGGCCGAAAAGCCATTGATCGTGTGAATCTTCGCGCGCACAGGAATGTTGTCGCCAAAAAGCTTCACCGACTTTGCTCCGTCAATGATGATCCGGGCGAGCGTGCCCTGGGCGGCGTACCCCACGAAGATGACGCTGCAGTCGCTATGGGCGAGGTTGTGGCGGAGATGATGACGAACTCGGCCACCGGTGCACATGCCCGATCCGGCCATCAGCACCGCCCCGGACCGGATGCGGTTCAGCTCCATGGACTCGGATGCCTCCCGGACAAAATGAAGATCGGGCAACTCGAACGGGTCGCTCCCGCTGCGCAGCCTTGCCGCGATCTCCGGTTTCATCGCCTCAGGGTGACGCTCAAAGAGCTTGGTCGCGGAGATCGCCATGGGCGAGTCGAGAAAGACCTGGAGCGATGATCGCACCTTCTTCCTGCGCATGCCCTCTTTCAGAAAGAACAACAGCTCCTGCGCGCGCTCCAGCGCGAAGGTCGGAATGATGACATTACCCCCTCGCTCATCCGCGTCGGCAACCGCGCCGAGGAATTCATCGATCGAGGCCTCGATGTCGCGGTGATCCCGGTCGCCATAGGTCGTCTCCATTACAACGACGTCGGCGTTCGAGGGCGGGGCGGGCTCGTTCAGAAGTGGCCGCTCCCTTGGACCGATATCGCCGGAGAACAGAATGCGTTTGCGATGGCCTCCCTCTGCGACGTCCAGAAGGATGCTCGCGGAGCCTAGGATGTGTCCCGCATCGTGGAATGTCGCCCTCGCCCCATGCCCAAGGTCAATCGGGTTGCCATATTCCGCTACGCGGCCAAACCGATCCACAGCGTCGAGCGCGTCCATTGTTTCATAAAGCGGACCGTCCTTCTTGCCATGCCGCCTGCGCCGCCGCGCTTCTTCCTCATGAAGATGGGCGGAATCCATCATCACAAGCCGTGCCAGATCGCGCGTGGCGGCAGTGCTGATGATTTCCCCGGTGAAACCGCGCTTCACCAGCAGCGGAATTCGCCCGCAATGGTCCAGATGCGCATGTGTCAAAAGCAGGATGTCGATCGAGGCAGGATCGAATCCGAAAGGCGCGGCGTTCTCCTCGTGGAGTTCGCGTTCGCCCTGGAACATACCGCAATCGACGAGGATGTTTCGCCCGTCAACAGAAACGAGGTGGCACGATCCGGTGACGCCGCCCGCTGCCCCGTGAAACGATATCCGCATATCACGCCCCTTTCTGTGTCAGCGCCAGCCCTGCCCGGTCATACCAGAGGCAAATATCGTCCCAGATCTCCTGGGCGGTTTCGGCGTACCAAAAAAGCTCCCGATCCTCGGGATCGATAACCCCCTCCGCGACCAGAAAGTCGGGATCAAACGCGTTCTTCCAGTAATCCCGGCCCACGAGGATAACCGGCACCGGTGGAATCTTCCGGGTCTGCATCAGTGTCAGTGCCTCGAACAACTCATCGAACGTTCCGAAGCCACCGGGAAAAACGACCAACGCGCGGGCCCTCAACAGAAAGTGCAATTTGCGGATCGCGAAGTAATGGAAGCGGAAACAGAGCCCGGGCGTCAGGTACGGATTTGGGTACTGTTCGTGCGGCAGGGTGATATTCAACCCGACGGTGCGCGCCTTGACGTCGCACGCGCCTCGGTTTGCGGCCTCCATCAATCCAGGCCCGCCTCCGGTGATCACGGCTAACCTGTTGCCCATCTCACCCTCTGCCCGCCCGACGATCCGGCCGAATTCCCGAGCCATGTCGTAGTAGCGGCTCTTGTCCCGGATTCGCCGCGCTATTTGCAGCCGTTTGGCGATCTCCTGGTTGTCGGGGTCTTTGGCCAGCCGCGCCTCGAGATCCGTCTCGTTTCTGCGCGCTGCCGCAGGTTCGGGGACTCGGGTGCTGCCAAATACGACGATGGAATGGGCAATGCCGTGGTCGCCGAAGAGCTTTTCCGCCTTCAGGTAGTCAAGCTGAAGCCTGATCCCGCGGGTATCGTCACGCCGAAGAAAGTCGACATCCTCATCTGCCTGCTTGTACTCCGGGCTCTCCAGAATTCTGTCGATGAGCGCTGAAGCTTTCGGGTCTTCGACGTCGGGTTTCGGCACTGACCATGGAAGATCCGATTTTCGAATTCGGGGGTGGGCGGGTTCCGGCTTCTCGTCAAAGGGCGACATCGAATGACCAATCCATTTCAGGAGCCACGTACGATAGACACAGCCTGCCGCGCGCAGGCATTGACGCGCGTCAAAGCGTGGTTCCGCGTCAAAGGGATTGTGGTTTCAAAAGATTTTCGGCCTTCGTTTCTGAGTTTGCGTAAGCGCTCGTGGGCAGGGGCTTACGTTTCAGGTCAGGTCTCATGGACAGGCGGCGCGCCGGATATCTCGCAACTCTGCTCAGCCGGCGCTGATGCCCCGATCCCCGTTGAGCGGAGTCCCTGGTTCAGTGGCTGAACTGATTGTCTGTCGTCAGACGATTTGGGAAGGGAATTCCCAATCGGGCATGCCGATCGCAGCGCGGTTTCTGGATTGGTTAGCGTTGAGTTGAAGTGATTGCGGGGGGCTTATTGGCCTTGACCGAAAACACGCGCAATTCGATTGAACAAACTTAACATTTCCACCTTTAAGGGCGGGTAGCGGTCATTCGCTGCAATCTCTAACCAAGCTGGGAGCATGACTGGAAGCAGACGTTCGCCGCACTGCCGCTAGATCCTGTCGAACACTCAAGGCGCGTGAAGGTCCACTCTGCGGACGGAGCGTGTGCCAGGACAGTTGGCTCCTGCCCGCCTCATTAAACGTCGGTCAAGGGAACAGGCGCTCGAGGAAACTCCGAACGACGCGTAGGAAGGCGGGCTCATCTTCGACAAAGGAAAGATGCGCCACCTCCGGGATCTCGACGACAATGGCGTCTTTCATCATCGCGGCGAAGGCGCGCAACGTGCCGGGCCGGGCTTCATCATGTTCACCACACACGAAGAGCACGGGCGCCGACACCTCTCCGATCCTGTCCAGACCATCGTAGTCCCGGATGACGCCACGCGCGGTGAACTCGCTCGGCCCCCAGATGAAGTTGTAAAGCGCGTCGTTGAACAACTCGCCGGACCTTGCGTGATGCGGGGGCCTGTCTCCCTTCCGCCGGACATGTCGCTTCATGAACACTTCGTTTGCGTGCTGATAGCCGGGGTTGTCGAAGTCGTTGTCGGCTTCGCATTCCCGGATGAGCCGCTGCAAGTACTCGGGCAGCCCGGCAATCAACTCCTGGGCGCCCCTGCTCCACCGTTCGGCGCTGAGACAGGGGCTGACGAGGATAAGCCCCGCCGTGCGATCGGGATATTTGAGGGCGTATTCGTAGGCCAGGAGGCCGCCCCAGGAATGCCCGACCGGAATAAGCCTCTCGAATCCCAGTGCCGCGCGCACCCGCTCGATCTCATCGACGTAGTAATCTATGGTCCAGTTCGACCGGTCGCCCGGCCGGTCGGAGTTCCCGGTGTCGAGCTGGTCGTAGAGGACGACGGGTTGCAGGTCATCGAGCGCCGCAAGCGCCATCAGATAATGATGCGACATTCCGGGGCCGCCAGTAATGCCCAGAACGGCCGCGCGCGCCGGTTGTAGCCCGTTCTGCCGATACCAGGTGCGCCCGCCGGGTCCGTCGACGTAACCCGCAATTTCCGGATCGATCCACATCATTGCGTCCCCCCTTCCACGCGCGCCAAGCCGCGCAAAGTCACGTGATACCCGCATTCGAGGCCCGTCAATACGATCGACATGCCATCCGGCATGGAGCCGATTCTCCCGCTTCTCCGGCACCCGCCCACCAGCCGGTACGGCAGTGCAAGATTGACGACCGGCAAAGTCCGCTTTGGGGGTCGGAGCTGCCGTTCGCCGTGCACGGCATCAATGGCATTTCCGGGCCGTTCCCGGCATTGCTGCATTCGGTCGCGTTCCCGGGCTCCGTCTTCGTTGTAGTGCCTGCGGCATCCGAATATGTTGATCAGGCAGCGATGCTCAACCATTGGACCCGGCTTGATTAGACCACATCGGACATACACGTTTCTGCGCGAAGCAGGGCTTTGACATGCGGAGCGGCCTTACCCGAAGGAGACTGGCGATCCTGGCGGTTCTTTTGCTTGTCTTGGCCGGATACCGAACCGTCTTCAGTGCATCCGACCTGATGCCCGTTTATATCATTTTTACTGAGGAAGCAGGCTTCTCAGAAGCGAGTAAGACCGAGATCCTTACCCTCCTTAGACTGGATGCGCGTGATCGCCACGTGAAAGTGATGCGAGAGGCGGATGCAGAGATCGTGACCGATCTTGATCGTATCAGGCAACGCATAGACACGGTCGGCGATAACGTGGACAACGGCTTGCTTTTCGTTCCCCTCTCGGCGCCGACAGCAGACAGCAAGAAACTGCTCCGCGCATCGTTAGAGGAGGCGTATGGCGGCACGGGCTGTCGCTTGGCGGAGGCTCTCAGGCAGACCGTTCCCGTGGTTTCTGCCGAGCTCTATTCACCAGATGCGGTCATATCGGCGCATGATGCGTGCACGCAGGCGTGCCCAGAGCCGCGAGTTTCGGAACCGGTGCACGACCAGATACATGATGATGTGGTGTATTTCGATGATAATTTCAGAGGAATGGGGTTGCTGGTCCGCTCCGTCGACCGCGACGTGTTTGCGCGCTTCGGCGATGCCTTGGATGACTTGGCACCGCGCATGGCGGAAACAGCTTGCGAAGCCTGAAAACCGACTGACGGCTGTCTGTAGCGGGAGGTTCGGGAAAGCTGCTCTGCAGGCCCGTGCCGTCGGCGAATGACCGGTAAGGGCGGGATTGCACTGCACACTGGGGCAGGCTCATCTGCCCGTCCGGATTGCATCAAAGAGCGAGTTCGTCCAGGACCGAACCTTTTGTCGGCGGATGCAACACGATCTTCAGTGCTCGGGCGGGTGTCAGTGGAACTCTTCTGTTGATCGGAAGGAACAGCAGGCTCCGCGCCAACGGGCAATAACCGAAAACGACGAGCGCGGTGGTTCCGGTCGCCTGTATCCAGAACATCGGCGTCAGGTGCGGAACGAAACTGGCAACCATCCAAACCAAATAGACCACGCGAACCTGAGTCGGAAAATCGAGAAGGCTGCGCGTCCGGGCCAAGTAAATCACCGTTTGCGCGACCACCAACATCAATGCTGCAAGTCGAGATGTCCCACTGCCGGCCAGTCCCCCGAGCAACAGGACGTCGATTGCGAGCCACGCCCACCAGGCAAAGGGACGCCGCCACAAATTGCGTGATTGGGTGAGGGCAAAATCGGACAGAGCGCATAGGTGTACTGTTTGGGCCATCGGTTTTCTCCACGGCATCAAATGGTGTTAGTGCTTGTGAGAAATGATGCCCGAGCGTATCGCGAGGATTTCAGGCGCTGAAGTCTTGGGTTTCAAATGTTACCGGGCGCCCCCGACAACCGATCATATTTTTGCTTCAGGCAGCGCGGGCCGAGTCATCGAACAGCACCACGATGACCGTCTTCTGCGCCCGCTCAGCAGTCTTCCATCACCTAAAATTGCTGCGCTCGTGTGCCAGTGGCAGCATTGGGGAAGCTGCACCGCGGCGCTTCCGCATGTGACGAAGGTCTGTTTCGGGCCGGTCGCTGCATTTGGATTGGAAGGGCGGAAAGCAGAAGTTCTCTGCAATTGCGAAGCAGTGGGCGAGAATGCAGTAACGCGGGCATCTACCGAGGATGCCAATGCGCCAGTACAAACCAATTGGACCCGGCGTTCGCACGCCGGTTTCGTTTTCACCCAATTGGTCCAATTCGTGGGATGCCAGCCGGAGCCGACTGTAGAAGTAGTATGCATGCCTGCTTCGTCGAAGCGGCAAATGGCGCACACGGCGCGCGCTTTGGCCTATTGCCTGTCGATCTGCGCGCATCAAGCGGGATCGTAGATGTAGCCGATGCCACGCACCGTGCGGATGACCTCCGGTTTTTGCGGGTTGCGCTCAATCTTTTTGCGGATGCGTGAGATACGGATGTCGATAGACCGGTCGAACGGGTCCCATGACCTGTCATGCGCGCCTTCAAGGATCTGGTCGCGGTTCAGGACCCGGCCGCGATTCTCGGCGAAGTGCTTGAGCAGTCGGAACTCCATCGCCGTCAGCGGAACTTCACGCCCTTCGGAGTCGACCAGCTTCGCTGCGTCAGCATGAAGCCAAGTTTTGCCGAAGGGATAGATCCGCGACTGCTTGGATGGGCTCTGCTGCGTCTGTTCCGCCGTATCCTTGCCCGGCGCCGGCGCGAACAAATCAACGAGCATGTTCACCAGCGAGACCTCCGGCCCTTTGCTGACATCTTCCGCCACGGTTCGGGCAGCGTGCCAATGTGGTCGGACTTCGGCGCGTGCACCCGTCATTGCGGTCACTTTCCCCCGGTTCAGGACGTTTGCCACAGCAAGTTGCCTCTCGAAGGACGTGAGGTTGGCGTGCTTGGCGACCACGTTCATGAGAGCGATGAACGAACCGACGTCAATCTGAACAACCGGCGACGAACCGCCTTTGGGTAGTTCATATGCCAGGGAGGCGGCGGACATTTTGCGTTCCTTTTCGTTCATGCAGAAGCGCGCGTACCGTGCTTCCTGCCTTTTCGTTGTTTAAGATCTCAGACCATGGAGAGCGGCTTTGCGCAGAAAGACGTCGCTCCGACCGCCGGACAACCCGATGTCCTTGAGAATGTGGGTGCTCAGATAGTCCAACTCGCGATCGGCCATCCGCCGCATGCCCGCCTGTTTGCGCACCTCTCTTTTCGTCCTGATAGCTGTCACGGCCGCGTCGATGATACCGATGCATTCGGCGACGAAGCCGGCGCGCTGGCGGGAAATGGCAGGCGTATCCGGCGATGCGTCGAAAAATCTGGCCGACGCGCCGCCCCGGAGGACAACCAGCGGCCCTCGGGTCGTGTTTGCAGGCATGTTCGCCGCCTTGGGCGGGAATGCGGCCGGGGAGCGGCTGTCTTTCCGGTGAGATGCGGCGCTCGCATTAGTGTTGTGCATGTCGTTTCCTATCGTTCGGTCATGTAATAAGCGTCACCGCGTGTGAGAGCGGTCCCGGCCAGAAGTGGCCGATCGGTCATCAAGAGGGTGGCTGGTGACGCGGCCGACCATGATCGGCATGAGCAAAAACTCTCGCGCCACCGCACTGCCAAAGTGCTGAAAAACGCACCAGCCCACGGCGTCAAAGACAATACAATCTCTTTGAGCTAAAAAGCTCTTTTGTGCTACATTCTTGGTCGAAACTTCTTTGGTTACTTCAGTCGCCACGCTCCGGTCAGACTGCCAGTTTGGAGATTGAGTCCTTGTGGCCGCCGTCTGATCTGAACGTGCGGATGTTTTTATTGATCGACCCGTCAACATCAAACGAATTGTTCGTATGCATTCGATAAGGAACGCTAATGGACACAGAACTGTATCGCACGTTCCTTGCCATCGCCGATTCCGGCGGCTTCACTTCCGCCGCACAAATCGTCGGTCGCACTCAGTCCGCCGTGAGCCAGCAGATCAAGCGGCTTGAGGACATGCTTGGCCAGCCCCTTTTCGACCGGGCAGCGACTCCGGTCACGCTCACGGAATACGGCAAGTCACTCTTGCGCCCCGCGCGCCAGATCGTGGAAACGCACGACGAGGCCATGGCGATGTTTCGACGGACTGCGTTCGAGGGGATCGTCGTCGTTGGCGTTGCGGATGCCTACGTGAACCGGATCTTGAAAGATGTCATGACCGAATTCGCGAAGCTATTGCCGCAGGGCACAATCAGTATCGTGATCGACGATTCCCTAGGCCTGTCGCGGCGCATCGCTAACGGATCTGTGGACCTCGCCTTCGTGACGGAGGGGAACTGTCCCACGCGCGGCCCGGTCGCGTTCACCGACCGTCTGGTCTTGGTTGGGCCATCCGAGGTTAATCTTAGCAAGGTCGATCCCCTGCCCGTCGCGGTCTGGGATGAGCGCAACCAGGACGAGTTGCCCCTTGTTGCCGCTCTGGAAGCAATGAACAGGCGCTATCGCCCGGTCTGCGTATGCCGGAGCGTCTTCGCCCAGCACCAGGCCGTTACTGCCAATCTTTGCGTCGCCGTCCTGGTCGAGGGCAGCATGGTCGCAGGCGAACGAGCGTACCTAGAGGAGGACGGGTTTCCGGTGATGAAACACCTGAATATTCGGCTGGAGAGATCCTACGCAAAGCGCTCGCCTGTCGTCGAGCAACTGGAAAAGCACTATCTTAATTTCTTCGCAGGGACGAGTGCGGATCGGACGAGTCAGCCGGTGTAGTCCGAGGTGGCCCAGCGTGCGGCCGCGAACGGAGAACCTCTACCAGAACCAAGCAGATCTGAGATGCACAGTTTGAACTCACGTGGATTAATTGTAGTTTTCGTTGTTCACCCTGACATAGGATTTGGCGATTGACCGGTTCGTCCGCATCGCGGCACTGCGCGTCCCGCGTGTTATCATTGGCGTTAGCCAAGAACGGACAAACGGCGAGGAGGGGCGGCGATGTACTAACCAACCGACGTGGTCAGCAGCGAAGAAGAAATTCGTAGCGTGATACCTGACCAGTTCTCTTCCCAAACTGGAAAGATAATTGACCACATCGACAAACATATTCGGCTTTGGATCGAACGCTCCCCTTTTCTGACCATAGCCACCTACAACGCTTCAGGCCAGGTCGACATTTCTCCAAAGGGCGATCCGGCCGGCTTCGTGAAAGTGTTGGATGACAAGACCCTTGCCATTCCGGATCGACCCGGAAATCATCGCTTCGACACCTTTCTCAACATTCTGGATACAGGCCGCATCGCGGTCATGTTCATGGTTCCAAATCGACGCGAAGTCGTGCGGGTGAACGGCCGAGCACAGGTTGTACGCGACCGCTCGTTGCGAGAGAGCATGTCAATTCAGGGACGGGTACCAGACTTTGCCGTTGTGGTCCAAGTGGAGGAAGCGTTCTATCACTGCGGGAGGGCTGTTCTGCGGTCTCGACTTTGGGAGCCTGAAAAGGCAGTTTCCACAGACGGCCTTCCGACTTATGCGGAAGCTGTTTTCGAGCAGGCGAAGATCACCGACCGGAGCCTGGCCGAGTTGGACGAGGGGTTCCAAGGCAACGAGAAACATCGACTGTATGATGAATGACGAGGTGGATGGAATTCGTCGACCTGACCAAACCCCATAGGTTTCTGTAACCGACGAAAACGACCTTTTCTAACTGGCGTCCCGCCACGCGGTCATTGTTCCAGTTGCGGTTAACGACAGCAACGTTTCGCAATGCGGACACTCCTCGGGCTGAAATGCTGCGAGATCGACCAAAGTCCGGTCCGGCGGGCTGCGCCGCGGCGCCAAAGGAGTCGCGGCAACGTCGGCTCAGGGCCGTTCAATCTAGTCCGCAACGCTACTTGCGAATGCTAACGACATTTGCATTGCAATCAGATCGAGCCGCGACGGTTGCCCATGCCTCCATCAACGCGCGCCGCCTATCGAAAAGGTCAGACCGCGCATACGCCGCCTCTGCCTTGTCTTTGATCCCATGCGCCAGCGCGGCTTCAATCACCTCACGCGGGAAGCCTGTTGTTTCCCCGGCCCAATCGCGGAAGGTGGAGCGAAAACCATGGACTGCTATTTCGGTGCGCTCCATGCGGCGGAGAACTGCAGTCATACTCATGTCGGAAATAGGTTTTCCAGGTTTGGCCTCGCTTTCAAAGACAAGCTTCTCGTTGGCGTCCTCTTGGCCGCGCGTGCCCAGCAAGGCGAGGGCGAATTCGCTCAAAGGAACGCGATGTTCCTTTCCCGCCTTCATCCGCTCCGCTGGAATAGTCCAGACACGCGCGTCAAGATCAACCTCGCCCCAGGTCGTGCCGCGCGTCTCACCAGACCGCGCCGCCGCCAGGATGGTGAAGCCCAACGCCCGAGCAGCAACGCCATCACGCGCGACCAGATCGGTCATGAAATCGGCAATCTTTGCGTGGGGAAGCGCCGGGTGATGCTTGACTGCACGAACCTTCTTGGGCTTCGGCAACAAGTGGTCCAGATGACCGCGCCAGCGCGCCGGGTTTTCATTAGTGCGGATGCCCAGCGCCGAGGCATAGTCGATCACCGCTTCGATCCGTTGACGCACCGGGCTGGCCGTCTCGGGCTTCTGTGACCAGATCGGGGTGAGTGTCGAGATCACGTCTGCCGTTTCGATCTTGGCAACCTGGACCGCGCCGATCTTCGGGAAGACGTATGCCTCAAGCGTCGCAGTCCATTGCGCCGCGTGCTTGGCGTTCTTCCAGCTGGGGCGCTTGCTCTCGATCAACTCCAACGCGGCTTCGCGGAAGGTCTTGGGCTTCGCTTGCTGTTTCTTCGTGATGGGGTCCCGACCCTCAGCAATCAACCGTCGCGCCTCCGCTCCGCGTTCGCGCGCCATCGCAAGGCTCACCGCTTCCGCCAAAACAATGCATCTTTGCAGGGCAACACCGTTCATGGTCGGCGGCGCGACCCTCCCGTGAAATAGTGTGGAAAGCTGTCCGGTCGCAGGAAAAGCAAAATCTGGCTGGCGTGGCGGCCCCATCTGCAAGCGAAGCGATGCGGCGCTTGCGCGGATCTGTTTGAGGGAAGCTCAGGCCCGACCGTCGGGCCTTCCAGAGACGCCTGCAACTATCCGAAGCTCCGCCCGGACAGGTCACGGACCGCCCCATGCCCCCGTCAGCAGCCGCCGCGTCACCTTCTCGACGGCCAGGTCACGCGCAATGAGACCGGCGACCCATTCGCAGCTTCCGGCATTGAAGACTGCGCCCCGGCCGCGGCGGTATTCGGCCATCATCCCGTTGCCCCGCGCGAACCTTGCGAGCGCATCTGCCGACTGGTCCCCAAGCAAGGTCGCGGCCAGATGCTCGGCATCCGCGCTGCCAATGAACTCATCGGCGTCGGCGGGGCTGTCCGAATGGGCAAGGGTCGTGGCCGGTGACAGGCCGACGATGTCGAGGCTTCCGTCAAGGCGGGCGTCACCGGCGGGGAAGGGCAGGCCGCGGGTCATGACGTAGTCAATACCGTCGACCTCGTAGCCGAATATCCGCGCCTCCGCGCCCAGAACATCGCCGTATCCGAGTCCCGTGCCCTGCATGGCCCAGTGGTCGGGCCGGTAGATGGTGAAGCCGCCCGATCCGTGCGCCGCGCAGCGGCTCCAACCGGCATAGACCCCCGCCGATCCGGTCAGACCCATGGTCAGGGTGGCGGGGCGGCGGACAAGGGGGTGATCCCAGTAACTGGTCAGACGCGTCCGATCCCCTGTCATCGCCGGGTCTTCGTCCT
>JBNKFC010000512.1:0-4934 GCA_050289105.1 Paracoccaceae bacterium
GTCCGCAAAGTACAGTTGCCAATAACAACCGTGCTCCGATGGCTCTGGCTGCGTAAGCAGTTCGATCTATCGAAACTTAAGCCCTTGCGCCTAGCAGCGTAAGGCGGGGTTCGCAGGCACCTGGCAACAGAAGCCTGCACTCTCCCCTTCACGCTTCGTCAAGGATGATTGCCTAGCATCGCGCGGGCATGGATGCGGCTGACGGAGTGTCCCCGATGACAAAGCTCGATCTCCTCAAGGACTGGTACCAGAGGGTCTGGATCGACGGCGACCTTACCGCCATCGACCGCTATTTCGCCCCACGCGCCGGGGCGGATGGATTGATGCCAGACGGCCAGGTCAGCATGGAGGATTTCCGCGCCCTCGTCCCGGCGCTCCTTGCGCTTATCCGGGACCTTGCCATCGACATCGACCGCAGCATCGAGTCCGGCGACTGGCTCTGGGCGCAAATCACCGTCAGGGCACTGACGGCACGCGGGGTCGATCCGATCCGCGCCTCGGACCAGGTGATGGTGCATATCGAGGACGGTCTGATAACTGAGGCATATAACGCCTTCGACTTCATCACCTTCTTCGAACAGGCCGGGCTCTTGCCGCGCGACGCGTTCATGCTGCTCCTGTCGGGCGAGAAACTCGGCTGACGCCACGACCGCAATCGCCGGCTATACGGGGCTTGCCGGGTCTTCGCGCCGCCGTCATCATCACTGCATGAAACCTGCCCTGGCCCTCATCGCAAGCAGCCTCGCGCTCGTCCTTCTGCGACTCGCACCGGCCGCCGCCTGCGACGTGGCCCTGCTGCTTTCGGTCGACGTCTCCGGCTCGATCGATCGGGGCGAATATCGGCTCCAGGTCGAGGGCATCGCGGACGCACTGGCCGATCCGGAAGTGGCGGACGCGCTTCTTCTCGGTCAGGTCGCGCTCAGTGTCGTCCAGTGGTCGGGAACGGCCAAGCAGACGCTGTCGCTGCCATGGCGGCGCATGCTGTCCACCTCGGAAATCACGGCATTCGCCGAGAAAGCCCGCACCCTGCCCCGCGCCTACACCGGATCGGATACCGCCGTGGGAGAGGCCATCGCCTTTTCCGTCCAGCAGTTCGACGCGGTCTCGGACTGCCGTCGCAAGGTCATCGACATTTCCGGCGACGGGCCGCAGAACGCCGGGTTCCCGCTCGCCCCCGAACGCGCAGGCGCAGCGGCGGCAGGGATAGAGATCAATGCCATCGCGATCGAGGATGTCGGCCGCTCGATCCCCATCACGGAATTCTACCGCCGCTATGTCGTCACCCGGAACGGCTTCGTAATCACCGCACGTGGTCTGTCCGACTACCCCCGCGCGATCCGCGAAAAGATCCTGCGTGAGGTCGCAAAGCCGCTCGGCTGACGTCTTGACGGGGGGATGCCGGGATGCGAGCCTTCCCGCATGGGGTCCGCGACCGCGCCCCGTGAGGCCTTGGCCCAAGCGTCGCATCCTTCACCGCGTCACGAAAGGATGCCCTATGCCCGGCTTCGCCACAGTCACCGTTGCACAGCTCTCCCGCCTGATCGGCACGCCAGATTGCCCGGCCCTGATCGACACCAGATCCGACGAGGACTTCGCAGACGACCCGCGGCTGATCCCCGGATCGTTCCGCCAGTCCCATGATCGGATCGAGGCCCTCGTGCCGGCCCTTGAGGGTCGTCGCGCCATTGTCATCTGCCAGAAGGGCAAGAAGCTATCCGAAGGCGCGGCGGCGCTCCTCAGATCCCACGGCATTGCGGCCGAAACCCTTGCAGGCGGTACGCTTGGCTGGGCGGCCGAAGCCTTGCCAATGATTCCGGCCGAGGCGCGGCCACCGGGCCGGCTCTGGGTCACGCGGCACCGGCCGAAGATCGACCGCATCGCCTGCCCCTGGCTCATCCGCCGCTTCGTCGACGCGAGGGCACGGTTCCTGTTCGTCTCGCCTTCCGACGTGATGGAGGTCGCCGACCGCTTCGGCGCGACGCCCTTCGACATCGAAGGGGTCCGGTTCTCGCATCGCGGCGCGTTGTGCAGCTTCGACGCCCTGCTCGACGACTTCGGCCTGCGGACCGAAGCCCTCGACCGGCTCGCCACCGTGATCCGCGGCGCCGACACGGACCGCCACGACCTCGCCCCGCAGGCGGCGGGCCTTCTGGCCGTGTCGGTCGGATTGTCGCGGCAGTTCAAGAACGACCTCGCCCAGATTGAGGCCGGAATGATCCTCTACGACGCCCTCTACCGATGGGCGCGCGACGGGCATGAGGAAGGCCACGACTGGCCGGCGGGAGGCAAGGCATGAGCGCGGCGGAGCCCCTGTGGCGGGTCTTCGGGCGCATTGGCATTCTTTCCTTCGGTGGACCGGCGGCACAGATCGCGCTGATGCACCGCGAGCTCGTCGAAGCCCGGCGCTGGCTGAGCGAGGCGGAGTTCATGCGGGCGCTCTCGTTCTGCATGCTCCTGCCCGGCCCGGAGGCGATGCAACTCGCCACCTATGCCGGCTGGCGGCTTGGCGGAGTGCGGGGCGGGTTGCTGGCGGGTGGGCTCTTCGTCGTGCCGGGGGCCGTGTTGATCCTCGCGCTGGCGGCGGGCTACGCGGCGTTCGGACAGCTTCCGCTCGTCTCCGCGCTCTTTCTGGGGGTCAAGGCCGCCGTCGTCGCCATCGTGATCGAGGCGCTTCTCCGCGTGGCGAAGCGGGCGCTGAACGGACAGGCGGCGCGCGTCATCGCGGTGGCCTCTTTCACAGCGATCTTCGTCTTCGGCCTTCCCTTTCCCCTCATCGTGATCGCCGCAGCCCTCGCCGGGGCGGTTGCGCTGCCGCGCGTTCCAGGAGTGTCGCGTCCCCTGCCCAGCAATCCCCGTCTGGCCTCCACGCTCGTCGTCGGCCTCGGCCTCTGGTGGGTGCCCGTCGCGCTGATGCTGGCGCTTCGGCAGGACTTCCTGCTCGCGATCGGCCTTTTCTTCTCGAAGCTCGCCGTCGTCACCTTCGGTGGCGCCTATGCGGTCCTCGCGTACATGACGCAGACCGTGGTTCAGGATTTCGGCTGGCTGAGCACGCCCGAGATGATGGACGCGCTCGGTCTGGCCGAAACGACGCCCGGGCCACTGATCCTGGTGACGGAGTTCGTGGCCTACCTCGCCGGGTCGGCCGAGGCCGGCTGGCCTCTGGCCCCTTCCGCTGCCGCGCTGACACTATAGGTGACGTTCGTGCCCTGCTTTCTCTGGGTCTTCGCCTTAGCGCCCTATATCGAATGGATCGCCGGCCGCCCCTTGCTCGGCGCGGCCCTCTCCGGTGTCAGCGCGGCGGTGGTCGGCGTGATCGCGACCCTTGCGCTCTGGTTCGCCCTGCATGTCTTTTTCGGCTCCGTTGAGGAGGTCCGCGCCGGCCCCATCGCGCTGACGCTTCCCGATCTTGCATCGATCCAACCCGTCCCGTTTCTGATCGCACTCGGCGCGGGATATCTGCTTCTCGGGCGGCACTGGAACCTCGTCGCGGTGCTGGCCCTTTCGGCACTGGCGGGCGCGGCGATCTCGGCAGGTTTCTGAGGCGCAGGCGGACCGATACCCAAGCCCCTCTTTCAATCCGTTTCGAATCCCTTATGCTGACTTCAATTGAAGGATGGAACGCGCCCCCATGACCAAATCCATCGACTACGGCAACCTCATGCATCGCGCGATGCGTGGGCTGATTCTCGAGGTTCTGCGCGGGGTCGAGCGCAACGGTCTTCCCGGCGAACATCACTTCTTCATCACCTTCGACACCCGCCACCCCGACGCCGAACTCGCCGACTGGTTGCGCGAACGCTATCCGGAAGAGATGACGGTGGTGATGCAGCACTGGTACGAGGGCCTCGCGGTCGATGACGAGGGCTTCGCCATCACCCTGAACTTCGGTGACACGCCGGAACCGCTCTACATCCCCTTCGATGCGATCCGCACCTTCGTGGATCCGTCGGTCGAATTCGGGCTACGGTTCGAAACGCAGGACAGCGACGACGACGAAGAGGACGACGAGGACGTGGCGGATGCGGCCCCTCAGGAAGCCGAAGTCGTCAGCCTCGACAAGTGGCGGAAATAGGTCTCCGCGCCGGTTAGCGCCACCGTTACCGACATCATCCTTGGCCGGGATCGGGGAATCGCATAGCAAGTGCGCGACCCGAGCAAAGGACGGACGATTTCCATGACCAAGACCCGCACCGAGACCGACAGCTTTGGCCCGCTCGAGGTTCCCGCCGACAAGTATTGGGGCGCGCAAACGCAGCGGTCGATCATCAATTTCCCGATCGGTTGGGAAAAGCAGCCCGTCGCGATCATCCGGGCGCTCGGGGTGATCAAGCAGGCGGCGGCTGAAGTGAACATGGCGACCGGCAAGCTCGACCATGCCATCGGTAAGGCGATGGTTCAGGCCGCGTCCGAGGTCGTCGCGGGCAAGTTCGACAACAACTTCCCGCTCGTCGTCTGGCAGACCGGGTCTGGCACCCAGTCGAACATGAACGCGAACGAGGTGATCTCGAACCGCGCGATCGAGATCCTCGGCGGCGTGATGGGGTCGAAAAAGCCGGTTCATCCGAACGACCACGTGAACATGGGGCAATCGTCGAACGACACGTTCCCGACGGCGATGCACGTCGCGATCGGCATGATGGCGCGCGACGTCCTTCTGCCGGGGCTGGAAAAGCTGCACAGGGCGCTCGTCGCGAAATCCGAGGCGTTCAAGGACATCATCAAGATCGGCCGCACCCATACCCAGGACGCGACGCCCCTCACACTCGGCCAGGAATTCGGCGGTTACGCGCATCAGGTGTCGCAAGGCATCATGCGGGTGAAGAAGATCCTGCCGGAGATCTTCGAGCTTGCGCAGGGCGGAACCGCCGTGGGCACGGGCCTCAACACCAAGAAGGGCTGGGACACTGCGATTGCCGCGAAGATCGCCGAGATCA
>JBNKFC010000513.1:0-2585 GCA_050289105.1 Paracoccaceae bacterium
CCGGCGCAAAGAAGCGGCGAGAATGAACGACCCGCGCCGGGTCGGACCAACCGGGATCGAGGAACCCGGCGGAGATCGTGCAGCGGAAGAACAGGTCGACCTGATGGAAGCCCGACTGCGGATCGTGGAACTCGTTGACGAGCGCCAACGGACCGACCGCGATCGTAAGTCCGCATTCCTCGTAGACTTCGCGGACGAGATTGTCCGGCAGAGACTGGCCCGGCTCCACTCCGCCGCCCGGTGCGCCCCAAAGGTCGGATTGCGTGCCCGGATAGGCGTTGACCAGAAGGAGCCGTCCTTCATGAACGATGATCGCGCGGGTGGCGAGACGGGGGGAGCGGGTTTTCATGGATGCGAGAGTGACGAAGCGTCACGGCGAGGACAAGAGGCTCGCATCGCCTGACAAGAAACCCTATTTCCGGGAACATGTGGAAACCGCTCCTCGCATTGCTCCTTCTCGCAGCGGCGTCGCCGGCGCGGGCGGATTGCGTCGTGCTCCTCCACGGCCTCGCGCGCAGCGAGGCGTCGCTTCTGGTGATGGAAGAGACGCTGAAACGGGCAGGCTATCAGGTCGTGAACCGGGGCTACCCCTCGACGCAGGCAACCATCGAGACGCTGGTGAAGACCGAGGTCGGCCCGGCCGTGGCCGCGTGCGGCGACCAAAAGGTGGATTTCGTCACCCACTCGATGGGTGGCATCCTCGCCCGCGCCTGGCTCGCCGATCACCGGCCGGCCCGGATGGGGCGGGTCGTGATGCTGGCGCCGCCCAACCACGGATCCGAACTGGTCGACGCTTTCGGCGATCTCGGCGCCTTCCAGTGGCTGAACGGACCGGCGGGGCTGGAGCTCGGTACGGGACCGAACAGCCTTCCCAACGCGCTCCCCGCGGCGCAGTTCGACCTTGGCATCATCGCCGGGAACCAGTCGCTCAACCCGATCTATTCCGCGGTGATCGAGGGGGCGGATGATGGCAAGGTCAGCGTGGAAAGCACAAAGATCGGCGGGATGCGCGACCATATCGTGCTGCCGGTCACGCACACGTTCATGATGAACAACCCGGTCGTCGTGGCCGAGGTTCTGGAATTCCTCCAGAAAGGCCGGTTCGATCACGATCTGACCTATTTCGACGCTGCGCAGAGGGTCTTCCGGTAGGGTGATCCACCCGAAAGCCTGTCATTCTATTGATTTTGAACAATTTAAGTCTTGGCAAAAACGGCTATTCGCCCTTTCTCACGGCGCCGGCGCGGCTTTGAGCGCGCGGCCCAGATCCTCTGCGAGCAAGTCGTAGACCAGGCGCACCCGGCGGCTCGTCGTCAGTTCGCGGTGGGTGACCAGCCAGACCGGGAAGGTGACCGGGGCAAGCCCCGGCAGCACCCGCCTCAGCCGTGGCTCACCGTCCCCGAGCCAGGTCGGGAAGACACCGATGCCAAGGCCCTGACGCGCCATCTCCCACTGCACGAGGTGATTTCCGGTGGTGACCGGGAAGTTCTCAGGACCGAGCGTCAGCCCCAAAGAATTCAATCCGTCACGCAGGACGTCGGTGCGGTCGAAGCCGATGAACTCGGCTCTCGACAGGTCCTCGGGCCGAACTGGATTGCCGATCCGGTCGAGATAGGCGGGCGTTGCGTAGAGCCGCGCGGAATCCTCCGCGATTTTCCTCGCGATCAGGTCCGGCTGTGTCGGGCGCGCATTGCGCAGCGCGATGTCAGCCTCGCGCCGGCCGAGATCGGTGACGGCGTTGGAGGCCACGACCTCCACTTCGATCCCCGGCGCAGCACCGCGCAGTTTCGCGATCACCGGGGGCAGCAGGAAAGCGCAATAGACCTCGCTCGCGGTGAGCGTGATCGTGCCTTCGATCGACCGCGACCGTCCCGTGGCGGCGAGCGAGACGCGCGTCGCGGCCTCGCCCATCGCGCGGACATGGTCGAGCAGATCGAGACCCGTCGGTGTCAGGTTCAAACCGCGCCCGGCGCGCTGAAAAAGCTCGACGCCCAGTTCCGCTTCCAGCGCCGCGACCTGACGGCCGAGTGTCGGCTGCGCCATGCCGAGGGCGCGGGCGGCGGCGGACAGCGAGCCTTCCTCGGCCGTGACGAGAAAGGCCCGGGCCCGGTTCCAGTCGAAGGCGACGGAGCTCCAATCCATGCATTTCTGCATATCAGAAATAGAAGATTGGTCAATTTCATGCATGGACGGCAGAGTCTAGGCTTGGCGCATTCGAAAAAGACCGGAGACAGGGCCATGAAAGCCATCGCCTATGACAAATATGGACCGCCCGAGGTCTTGCACGAGGTCGACCTGCCGCAACCGGAGCCGAAACCGGACGAGGTGCTGGTGCGGGTCCACGCGACATCGGTGACGACGGCCGATTGGCGGATGCGCGCAGCGGCCTTTCCCGGAATCCTGTGGCTTCCGGGGCGGCTGATGACCGGGCTCCTTCGCCCCAAGAAGCCTGTTCTGGGTGTCGATTTTTCCGGTGAGGTCGTTGCGGTCGGGGGCAGAGTGTCCCGCTTCCGGACCGGCGACCGGGTCTTCGGCTATTGCGGCACGGGTGGCTACGCCGAATACCTGACGTTGCCCGAAAAGAT
>JBNKFC010000514.1:0-7276 GCA_050289105.1 Paracoccaceae bacterium
GGTCTTGCCCGATCCGGTCACACCTTTCAGAAGGGTCGTGCCATAGGCCCCGCCCGCGACGGCCGCCCTGAGCCGCACCGCGGCCTCGGCCTGATCCTCGGCAAGCTCCTTGCCCGCAAGGTCGGGATCGAGCCGTGGATAGGCCAGGTCGCGTGGCGCCTCTTCCTCGGCCACCGCGCCCTGCTTCACCATCCCCTTGACGACACTCGTCGAAACACCGGCCAACCCCGCCAGTTCACCGAGAGTGAAGGCCGCGCCGCCATACTCGTCGAGAATGTCCAGCACCCGCGCCCGCGCGTCGGTCATCCGGTCGGGCTCCGCCCAACCCTTGCGGTAGACCTTGCGCGGCCCCGGCGGATCGGCGAGCCCCGGCGCGCGGGTTGCGAGCCGCAGCATCGCCGGCATCGGCGTCAGCGTGTAGTCGGCCGCGCGCATGAGGAACGACCGCATTGCCGCCCCCATCGGGGCAGCATCGAGAACCCGGGTGACGGGGCGCACCTTGGCAAGGTTATAGCCGCCCTCGCCCGGTCCCCAAACCACGCCGAGCACCCGGCGCGGGCCCAAGGGCACCTCGACGAAGGCCCCCGTGAAACACCCGCCTTCCGGCGCCTTGTAGTCGAGCGCCCGGCCCAAAGGCTCCGTCGTCAGGACCGAGACGAGCGCGCCTTCGTCGAAAAACCCCTGATCGGTCACTCCGCACTGCCTTTCCCGGGTTTCGGCGGCGCGGCGATTGCGCTAAAAGCCGGGCCGACAGCCATTGCCAGCGACAGGACCGCAGCCATGAAATTCTTCGTCGATACCGCCGACACCGCCGCCATCCGCGAACTCAACGACCTTGGCATGGTCGACGGGGTTACCACCAACCCCTCGCTGATCCTGAAATCGGGACGCGACATTCTCGAAGTGACCAAGGAAATCTGCGACATGGTCTCGGGTCCCGTTTCTGCCGAAGTGGTGGCCACCGAGGCCAAGGCGATGATCGCCGAAGGCATGAAGCTTGCCAAGATCGCGCCCAATATCGCGATCAAGGTGCCGCTGACCTGGGACGGGCTCACCGCCTGCAAGGCTTTCGCATCCGAAGGCCACAAGGTCAACGTGACACTCTGCTTCTCGGCCGCGCAGGCGATCCTCGCCGCCAAGGCCGGCGCTTCCTTCATCTCGCCCTTCATCGGCCGGCTCGACGACATCCACATGGACGGCGTCGACCTCATCCACGACATCCGCACCATCTACGACAACTACGACTTCCAGACCGAGATCCTCGCCGCCTCGATCCGCTCGGTGAACCATATCATCGACTGCGCAAAGATCGGCGCCGACGTGGTCACGGCGCCGCCCGCCGTGATCAAGTCGATGGCGAACCACGTCCTGACCGACAAGGGCCTCGACCAGTTCCTCAAGGACTGGGCCCAGACGGGACAAAAGATTCTCTGACCTGCGCTCGGATCGCACGGGCCTGTCTGCAACGGTTCTCCCCGGAACGTCCGCGACCGGGAAAAAATTGAAGAAATCGTCTTGGCGGGCTGCTAGAGTCCGCCAAAACCAAGATGCAGACGGGGGCAGAGATGGCCGAAACGGCGAATATTGCGGCAGAAGTCAGGGACCGGCTCATCGCCGAGCCGGAGGTGATCCTTGAGGATCGCGACCTGATGAAGGCGCTGATCGCCGCCAATGAACGCGCGATGGGGGCCAATATCGTCGACCTGCGCGGCATCGCCATGGAGCGGCTCGAAGCCCGCCTCGACCGTCTGGAAGACACCCACCGCTCCGTCATCGCGGCAGCCTACGAGAATCTCGCCGGCACCAACCAGGTGCATCGCGCGATCCTCAGGATGCTCGACCCCACAGAATTCGAAGACTTCCTGAAGAACATCGGCGGCGAAGTGGCGCAGATCCTGCGTGTCGACTGCGTGCGGCTTGTCCTCGAAACCGTGCAGTCCGACCGCGACCCGGTGCTCGGGCGTCTCGGCGACGTGCTCTGCGTCGCCGAACCGGGGTTCGTCGAGGACTACATGGCTGGCGGCCGATCCGCGCCGTCGCGCAGCGTCGTCCTGCGGCAGACCCTGCCGGAATCGGAGACGATCTACGGCAAGTCCGGCGCCTGGATCCGCTCGGAAGCGGCGATGAAGCTCGATCTCGGCAATGGCCGCCTGCCCGGCATGCTCGCGCTCGGCGCCGAGGATCCGCACCAGTTCCGCGCCAATCAGGGGACCGACCTTCTGACATTCTTCGGCGGCGTCTTTGAGCGGGCGATGCGGCGCTGGCTGGCCTGAGCCGGGGCGATGAGCCTCACGCTTTCCCCCGCGCTCCGCGACGCGCTCTCAAACTGGCTCGACCACCTCGTGGCGCTCGACGGCGCGTCGGAGAACACGGTGAAGGCCTACCGGACGGACGTGACCGGCTTTCTGGCCTTTCTTGCCCACCATCATGGCGACGGCTTCGGAACCAGGCGTCTGGCAAAGGTCACGCAAAGCGACATGCGCGCCTGGATGGCCCAGGAACGCGGCCGAGGCACCGCGGCCCGGTCGCTTGCCCGGTCGCTCTCGGCCGTGAAAGGCTTCACCCGCTGGCTCGCCGAGCGTGAGGGCTTCGACCCGACCGCGATTCTCGCCGCGCGCAGCCCGAAATTCCAACGCAAGCTGCCGCGCCCACTCTCGGAAGACGGCGCACGCGATGTGATCGGCGTGATGGGAAGCACGCCCGGCGAAGAATGGGTCGCCGCCCGCGATGCCGCCGTGGTGACGCTTCTCTACGGCTGCGGCCTGCGGATTTCGGAAGCACTTGGCCTGACCGGCGCCGACAGTCCCTTGCCGCAGGCCTTGCGCATCCGTGGCAAGGGCGACAAGGAACGGATCGTGCCGGTCTTGCCCGCCGCCCGCGCCGCGGTCGCCGCCTATGTGCGGCTCTGCCCGTTTCCGGTCGAGGACGAACCGGCCGAAGCACTCTTCCGTGGTGCGCGCGGCGGCCCCCTGAACCCCCGCCTCATCGCGAAGGCGATGGAGCAGGCGCGGCTGGGCCTCGGCTTACCGGCCTCGGCCACGCCGCACGCACTCCGCCACAGCTTTGCAACCCATCTCCTGACGGCCGGCGGCGACCTTCGCGCGATCCAGGAATTGCTGGGCCATGCCTCGCTTTCGACGACGCAAGCCTATACTGCGGTTGACACGGCGCGCCTGATGGAAGTCTACGACAAGGCGCATCCACGTGCCTGAGCCGACGCCCGAGACCAGAGGACGAGTGATCCTATGACCCCGCAGATGAAGGCCCTTGCCGTCCATCTCTTCACCGCGACCGGCGCCGTTCTGTCGATGCTCGCCATGCTCGCCGCGGTCGAGGAAAAGTGGAGCATGATGTTCCTCTGGCTGGTCGTGGCGCTCATCGTCGACGGGATCGACGGGCCGCTCGCGCGGCACTACCACGTCAAGACGATGTGGCCGACCTATGACGGGGTGCTTCTGGACCTTATCATCGACTACCTGACCTACGTGTTCATCCCGGCCTTCGCCCTCTTCCAGTCCGGCCTCCTGCCCGGCTGGACCGGTTGGTGCGCGATCATCGTGATCACCTATACAAGCGTGCTCTACTTCGCCGACACGCGGATGAAGACCAACGACAACTCCTTTGCCGGCTTCCCGGCGTGCTGGAACATGGTCGTGCTCGTCCTTTTCGCGCTGGAGCCGAACTTCTACCTGATGCTCGCGATCATCGTGGCGCTGGCCGCGACCATGTTCACCAACCTGAAGTTCATCCATCCAGTCCGCACCGAGCGCTGGCGCTGGATCACGCTGCCGGTCGCGCTTGCCTGGACCGCCTTTGCCGCCCGCGCCGCATGGGTCGATTTCGCGGCGGGCGACCTTGCGCATTGGGGGCTGGCGATCACCTCGCTCTACCTTCTCCTGGCCGGGGTTGCCCAACAGCTTTTCCCCGAACGGGGCTGAGGATCAGAGCCGGGTCAGGATCACGCCACCCGCGATCAATCCGACCGACAGCGCCTTCGCCGGCGTCATCCGCTCACTGAAACCAAGCCAGCCAATCAGTACCGCGAAAAGGATCGAAGTCTCCCGCAGCGCGGCGACGAGCGCGATGGGCGCGAGGGTCATTGCCCAGACCGCAACCGCGTAAGAGCCGTAAGAGGCCCCGGCGGCAAGGCTTCCGGTCGCCCAGACCCGCGCACCCTTGGGCAGCGAGGAGCGCCCGCGTATCGCCAGCATGACGGCCGCGAAGATCAGCCCGTCGATCACGAAAAGCCAGCCGACAAACTGGGTGGCATTCCCGGCCACCCGCGCACCAAGGCCGTCGATCAGCGTATAGCCGGCCGTGGCGCAGGCCGAGCCAAAGGCGAAGGGCAGCATCCGGCGCGATTCCCCGCTGGTCCAGACACCGCGCGCAAGCAGGAGAATGCCGAGCCCGAGGACGAGGATCCCGATCGCCTCAGCCGGTTCCACGACCTCGCCGAGCCAGAGCGCGCCGACGACGAGGGTGATCATCGGAGCGGTGCCCCGCGCGAGCGGGTAGACACGGCTGAGATCGCCGTGTTCGTAGGCGAAGGTCAGGAAGATCTTGTAGGCCGAATGGATCGCGCCGGAGGCGAAGAGCCAGGGCCAGACCGCCGCGACCGGAATGGGCTGCGTAAGCGCGACGGCGAGGCCGATCAGCCCCTGCACGCCCGACAGGACCATCATGGTGCCGACCCGGCTCGTCCCGATCCGGACGAGAGCGTTCCATGTCGCGTGAAGAAGCGCGGCCGCGAGGACGGAGAAAAAGACGGTAAGCGACATCGCGGGCCTCCGGCCCCGAGGCGTAGCCCCGCCCCTTGAAAAGCGCAAGTCGGGTCTCGATCCCGACGGATCTCACCCACGTCCCGCGCACGAAAGACCGATCAACAGGTTGAGATAAAACAAATCTGAGATCGTCCTTGGCCTGCCGGAAAAGGCCTGGATTCCTCCCGGCCCGACCCGCCGCCCAACCACTCTTAGAATCGTTCCAAACCTTGACTTGCCCCTTCCCCGGGCGCATATCTGACCGGCAACGGAGGCACCCCCATGTTCATCCAGACCGAATCCACGCCGAACCCCGCCACGCTCAAGTTCCTGCCCGGGCTCACGGTGCTCGACACTGGCACGGCGGATTTTCCGGCGCCCGACACTGCGGCGAAATCGCCGCTCGCCCGCCGCATCTTCGCGGTCGACGGCGTCACGGGTGTGTTCCTCGGCAATGACTTCGTGACCGTGACAAAGGCCG
Organism: Paracoccaceae bacterium; assembly: GCA_050289105.1. Lineage (GTDB taxonomy): Bacteria > Pseudomonadota > Alphaproteobacteria > Rhodobacterales > Rhodobacteraceae > Albidovulum. The sequence continues at coordinate 5,242 of JBNKFC010000514.1, forward strand.
ACGCCGTCCTTTGGGACCACGTCAAGCCTGCGATCCTCGGCGCGATCATGGAGCATTTCCAGTCCGGCCAGCCGGTTATCGAGGGCGAGCGCGCCGAAAGCGCCCATGCCGCGCATGACGGGCCTGACAGTGATATCGTCAAGCAGATCAAGGAATTGCTGGACACCCGCGTGCGTCCGGCCGTGGCGCAGGACGGCGGCGACATCACCTTCCACGGGTTCGACCGGGGCGTTGTCTACCTGCACATGCAGGGCGCCTGTGCCGGCTGCCCGTCCTCCACTCTCACGCTGAAGATGGGGATCGAGAACCTCTTGCGTCACTACATCCCCGAAGTGACCGAGGTTCGGCCGGTCGCCGCCTGAAACATGGCCGCGCCGCTGATCTTGGCCTTCGACACATCGGCCGCGCATTGCGCGGCCGCTTTGCTGTCGGGAGAGCAAATTCTGGCGGCGCGGGCCGAGGAGATGGGGCGCGGCCAGGCCGAGCGGCTGATGCCATTGCTGGAAGAAATCCTAGCTGGCGCCGGCAAGAAATGGTCGGATCTCGATGCGATCGGCGTCGGCGTTGGCCCGGGCAACTTCACCGGCATCCGCATCTCCGTGGCCGCCGCGCGCGGCCTCGCGCTGGCCCTGAACATCCCGGCAGTGGGGGTGAGCGGTTTCGACGCCCGGGCGATCGACGGGCCCGAAGGTGCGTTCTGGGTCGCCATAGAGGCACCTCGCGCCATGGTCTACCTACAACGGCGGGGCGACGGCGAGACGGCGCCGGATTTGCGCCCGACGGCAGAGACCGACGCGCTCGACGCGCCGCTCCTCTGGCTCTCGGACCTTCCGGCCGGCGAGATGGCCGCCAATATCGCCCGCATCGCGCGGGACCGTCGCGACAGCGCCACGCCCCGCCCGGCGCCGCTCTACCTGCGGCCCGCCGACGCCACCCCGCCGCGCGAGGCGCCGCCGGTCATCCTGGCATGACGGCTGATCCCACCGCGCTGGCTGCGATCCATGCCGAAAGCTTCACCACGCCCCGCCCCTGGAGCGCTGCGGACATAACCGCGACGCTCGCCACCCCCGGCGCCTTCCTCGTGACGGCCGAAAACGGCTTCCTTATCGGCCGCGCCATTGCCGGCGAGGCAGAACTGCTCACGCTCGCCGTTCGTACGACGGCACGGCGACGGGGGACCGGCGCAGAGTTGGTCGCTGGCTTCTTCGACACCGCGCAGGCGAAGGGTGCAGAGCGCGCCTTCCTGGAGGTCGCCGCCGACAATACGGCGGCAATCGCGCTCTACCTCGGCGCCGGCTTCGAGGAGACCGGCCGAAGGCCCGGCTATTACCGCGGTTCTGCCGGCGCGGTCGACGCGGTGCTGATGTCACGGCCACTGCCCTGAAACCCGGCGATTCTGTTGACCAAAAGGTCAAACTGCCGCCTCGTCACCCTGAAATAGCTATTGACCGGATCGGGCCGTTTCGACCTAATCGACACAATCCGCGCGTGACAGGTTGCCCATGAGGACAGCCCCGGACGTGGATGTTCAGGGATACCAACGGGAGTTTTCCATGACCCTTATGCAGAAATTCCTCGGCGCGGCCGCGACGCTGGCGCTGACCTCCGGTGCCGCTCTCGCCGATCCGGCGATCATCTACGACCTCGGCGGCAAGTTCGACAAGTCGTTCAACGAAGCGGCCTTCGGCGGCGCCGAGCGCTGGAAGGCGGAGACCGGCGGAACCTACAAGGAACTGGAGATGCAGTCCGAGGCCCAGCGCGAACAGGCGCTGCGCCGTCTGGCCGAGGCTGGATCGAACCCGATCGTCATGGCGGGCTTTGGTTTTGCCGACGTGCTGACCAAGGTCGCGCCGGAGTTCCCGGATACCAAGTTCGCCGTGATCGACGTGAACTGGTTGGATATTCCGAATGTGCTCCAGATCAGCTTTTCGGAACACGAAGGTAGCTACCTTGTCGGCATGATGGCGGCGATGGCGTCCAAAACCGGCACCGTCGGCTTCGTCGGCGGCATGGACGTGCCGCTGATCCGCAAGTT
>JBNKFC010000515.1:0-11273 GCA_050289105.1 Paracoccaceae bacterium
CCCGGGGGCTTGACGGAGCAAGGTGCGCCGCCCGACAAAGGGTCCTCAGGCCGAACCGCCGACCCGGCGGAGACGAAGGATCCCCGAGCGATGACGACCGGCAGCGAGTTGAAGGCGGAGCCTGCCGCGCAGGACGACGCCGCACAGCGTGACCGCCGGCTGAGGCATGTGTCGATCCTCGTCGTCGACGACGAGCCTGGCATCTGCAATTTCCTGGTCCGCGTCTTCGAGCCGCGCTGCAAGCGGATCGAGGCCGCGGCGAGCGCCGAGGAAGCCTCGCAACTGCTCGACCGGACGCATTTTGACCTCGTACTTCTCGACAACGTGATGCCGGGCCAGTCGGGGCTCGACTGGCTGACCGAACAGCGCCGGGTCGGGCTTTTCGCCGAGGCCATCCTGATGACGGCCTATGCCGATCTCGACACCGCCATTCAGGCCCTTCGGGTGGGGGCCGCCGATTTCGTGCTGAAGCCGTTCCGGTCGAACCAGATGCTCAACGCGGTCAACCGGTGCATGGATCAGCGCTATCTGAGGCGCGAGAATTACCTCTTGAAATACGAGCTTCGCGCCGACGGCCTTGCCGCGCGCGGGCGCCTCATCGGAAAATCCCCGCGCATCGAGGCGGTGCGCCGGACGCTCGAAAGGGTGGCGCCCCTGCCGACGCCCGTCCTCTTCACCGGCGAAAGCGGCACCGGCAAGGAGATTGCGGCGCGCACGCTCCATGTGCTTTCGGACCGTGCCGACAAGCCGTTCGTGCCGATCAACTGCGCCTCGATCTCGCCTGATCGGCTCGCGGTCGAACTCTTCGGCGAGGTTGGCGGTGGCGGGCATGACGGGCTCTTGATCCACGCCAGCGGCGGCACGCTCTTCCTCGACGAGGTCGCCGAACTGCCGCTTGCGATGCAGGCAACGCTCCTGCGCGTGATCGAAGACAACCGCATCCGCCCCGATGGCGCGGAACGCGAGGTGCCGCTGAACCTTCGCTTTGTCTTCGCCAGCAACTCCGACCTCGACAGGGCCGTGGCTGAAGGGCGCTTTCGCCGTGACCTCTTCCACAGGATCAACGTCCTGACCGTCGAAATGCCACCCCTGCGAGAGCGGGTGGGCGACATCGCCGAACTCGCCGAGCTTTTCATCGGCAATCTCGCCCGCCAACTGGGCGTTGCCCCCCTGTCGGTGACCGAGGAAGTGCTGCGCAACCTCGCCCGCTACGACTGGCCCGGCAACGTCCGCGAGTTGCGCAACCTCATTGAACGCTCCCTGATCCTGGGCGAATTTCCGGCCGAGATCGCCGGCTCTGCCAAGGGCAGGGCGGAACCGGTGGAAAGCCTCCAGGCGGTCGAGCGCCAGCACATCCTCGCGATCCTCGAGGCCTGCCGCGGCAACCGGGCCGAGGCGGCGCGGCGGCTTGGGGTGTCGCGCAAGACCATCGACCGGAAATGCGCGCAGTGGAATGTCTGAGCCGCCGCCCGTGACCCCGGCGCCGCGGTTCTGGCGGTCGGTCCGGGTACGGATGTTGCTGATCGCGCTCTTGCCGGCATTGATCCTGTTGCCGCTGGTGCTCGCCTACACCGTCAAGAACTGGATCGACCGTTTCGATGAGGTGCTGATCGCCAAGGTCGCTGGCGAACTGACCATCGCCCACCAGCATCTCGCGGGCCTGCTGAGCGGTCGGGGGGGCGACATTCTGGCCTTGAGCCAATCTGCGGCCTTCGCCGACCTCGGCGACGATCCCGCCGTGCTCGCGGCGTTTCTTGACCAGAGGCGCATCGCGCTCGGGCTCGATTTCCTCTACTTCCTCGACGCTGCTGGCACGGTCCATTCTGCGCCCGAGGGCAGCCGTATGCCCGATGCCACCCGCTGGCCGGTCGTCGCCTCCGCGCTCAAGGGGCAGGCCGGCGTCGGCATCGACATTTTCGACGCGGCCACTTTGCGCAACCTCTCGCCCGACCTTGCCGAACGCGCGCGCCTGCCTCTGGTCGAGACCCGCGCCGCCGTGCCGACGAACCGGACCGAGGAGACGAGCGGCATGGTCGTCCATGCAGCGGCACCCGCGCGAGGCGGGGCGCTCGTAGGGGGGACGCTTCTCAATCGCAATCTCGACTTCATCGACGAGATCAACACGCTGGTCTATCCCGCCGGACGGCTCGCCGAAGGCGGGCAGGGGACCGCGACGATCTTTCTCGACGATGTGCGGATCAGCACCAATGTCCGCCTGTTCGAGGATGTCCGCGCTCTTGGCACCCGCGTGTCAGCGGCGGTGCGCGCGCGCGTCCTCGACGAGGGGCAGGTCTGGCTCGACCGTGCCTTCGTTGTGAACGACTGGTACGTCTCGGCCTATGAGCCGATCACAGACACGTTCGGAAGGCGGGTGGGAATGCTCTATGTCGGCTTCCTCGAAGCGCCCTTCAAGGCGGCGGAGCGGCTGACGCTTTACGAGATCGCGGCGACCCTCGCCGTTGTCCTGGCCATTTCGGTGCCGGTCCTGCTTCGTTGGGCGCAAGGCATTTTCGCGCCGGTGGAGCGGATGAACGCCGCGATCGAGAAGGTGGAAAAGGGCGATCTCGGCGCGCGGACCGGGATCGGGGCCGCCAACGACGAGATCGGGCGCGTCGCCACCCATCTCGATAAGCTCCTCGATCAGTTGCAGGAGCGTGACCGGCGGCTCAGGGACTGGGCGGAGGAACTGGAGAAGCGGGTGAAGGACCGGACCCGCGATCTCGAACGCGCCAACCGCCAGATCGAGGCGACGTCGAAACAGCTGATCGTGTCGGAAAAACTCGCCGCAATCGGTGAGATCACGGCCGGGGTCGCGCATGAAATCAACAATCCTCTCGCGGTGATACAGGGCAATCTTGATGTGGTGCGAGACGAGCTTGGATCACAGGCCGACCCACTCAGGACCGAGTTCACTCTGATCCAGGAACAGATCCAGGCGATCCACATCCTCGTCTCGAAGCTTCTTCACTTCGCAAGGCCCGAGGAATACGCCGATTCCGGGGGCGGCAATGATCCTGACACGGTCATCCGAGACACGATGCCCTTGGTGCAACACCTCGTGACGAAGGCCGGTGTGGAGGTCGCGCTCGACCTCGGGGCGGCGGCGGTGGTCGCGATGAACCATACCGAATTGCAGCAGGTGCTCATCAACCTGATGATAAACGCGGTGCAGGCGATGCCCGATGGCGGCAGGCTGACGGTCACGACAGGTCCCGCCCAGTTGGAGGGAAAGCCGATGGTCCGGATCGAGGTCGCCGATACCGGCACCGGCATGGCGCCGGAGGTCCTCGAACGAATCTTCGACCCGTTCTTCACGACGAAGCGCAGCGAAGGCACCGGGCTCGGGCTGTCGATCAGCCGCAACCTCGTGACCCGTGCCGGTGGCACGATCTCGGCGTCGAGCACGCCGGGGAAGGGCACGCGGTTCGAACTCCTGCTTCCGGTCGCGGATGCCGACGCTCAGGCGCTGTAGACTTCGCGCCCGCCAAGTAGGGTCAGAAGAATCTTCGTGTCGCCGATCTCGTAGACGCTGCAATCGTAGATGTCGCGGTCGAGCATGATCAGGTCGGCCCATTTTCCGAGCGAGAGCGAGCCGGTCTCCATCTGCCGCCATCCGGCGATGGCGGCATTGATCGTGTAGCCCTCGATGCATTCCTCCAGCGTCAGCCGCTCTTCGGGAAGGAAGATCGGGTGATCGCCCTCTTTCCTTGGCGGCTGGCGGGTCATCGCCGTTTCGATGATCTCGAACGGGTTGAGGGTGGAAACTGTCCAGTCGCTGGACAGGGCCAGCAGCGCGCCTGCGTCGCGAAGCGAGCGGAAGGCATACATCCAGCGCCCGCGCTCTGGCCCGACCATCGGCAGCGCGACATCGGTGACCGAGGGTTCATGCCGCGCCCAGAGGGGCTGGATGTTCGCCACGACCCCAAGCTCGGCGAAGCGCGGGATATCTGCGGGGTCTATGCACTGGACATGGGCGATCTGGTGGAACGACGGCCAGGGCGCATTCTCTGCCCGCGCCGCCGCCATCCCGTCCAGTGCCGCGCGCACGGCAAGGTCGCCGATCGCGTGGACATGGATTTGGAACCGCGCCGCGTCGAACGCAACGAACATGTCGTTGATCTGATTGGAAGAAAACATCAGGGGTGCGTTGCCGCCCGCAGAATCCGAATAGGGCTCGATCATGGCCGCGGTGCGGTTCTCGATCACCCCGTCGAGGAAGAATTTCGCCGAATGGATGCGGAACATCGGGAACTGGCAGTCGCGCCGCAGGCTCTCCACCCGCGCCAGTGCCGCAGCGGTCGTTTCCGAGGCGTCGACCCGCGCGGTGGCGAGAACCCGCACCGTCAGCGCGTCATCGGCCGCTAGCCTGCGGTAGACGCGGGCGTGCTGTTCATGGACCGAGGCATCGAGAACCCCTGTGATGCCGTGGGCATTCGCGTGTGCCTGGGCGAAGCGGACGCCGGCGGCAAAATCGTCGTCGGTCGGCTTGGGCTTGCGTTCGTCGACCCAGTTGGTCGCGCGTTCGTAGAGCAGGCCGGTCGGGGCACCGGACTTGTCGCGGACGAAATGGCCGTTCTCGGGATCGGGCGTCGCACCGGTCAGGCCGACTCGGGCGATGGCGGCGGAGTTGATGCAGCCGTTATGCCCGTCCGAGGCCATGATCATGCAGGGCCGGTCCGGCACAGCCGCGTCGAGCACGCGCCGGTCGAGATTGTGCTCTCCGAAAATGCCGGAATAGTAGAACCCGCCATAGACCCAGTCGCGATCATGGCTGGCCGCGAAGTCACGCAGCGTGGATTGAAGCTCTTCCACCGTGCGGGCGGCGGATAGATCGGCGCTTTCGGCATAATGCTGGCCACCGTCCTGAACGTGAAGGTGGGTGTCGTGGAAGCCCGGCAGGATCAGCCGCCCGCCCGCGTCGATGACCTTCGTTCCGGCCCCGGCGAGGTCCCTGATGTCGGAGGTGCAGCCGAGGGCGCTGACCCGCCCGCCGGTGACGGCGAGCGCCTCGACGCGGGGAAAATGAGGATCGAGCGTGCGGATATCGGCGTTGATGACGATCGTTTCGGGCTGGGTCATGATCGGCCACTCCGCTCAGGAATCGCATGACTGTCTCCCGGCTCCGGGATTCTGGCAAGGGGGATCGGGGCGTTGTTGAAGGATCGTATAATTTCTCTTTGCGGTTGGAAAAACAGTGCTAAGCTTTGCCATCGCTGATCGAGCCTTGGGGAGCCATCACCATGCAACGCACGAAATTCCTTGATAAAATGATCGACGGTAAGCTGTCTCGGCGGCAGATGATGCAGGCCGCTGGCGCCTTTGGTGTCGGCACGTTGGTGCTGCCTCGCCCGTCAGTTGCAGCCGAGATTCTGACTTGTCTCGAATGGGGCGGCTATGATTCCGCAGATTATTTTCAGGCCTACGTGGACAAGTACGGCGCGCAGCCGAACTTCTCGATCTTCGCTGGTGAAGAGGACGCGCTGGCCAAGGTGCTCGCCGGCTTCGCGGCCGATGTCATGCATCCCTGCAACTACTCGGTCAGCCGCTTCGTCAATGCCGGCGTCGCCAAGGAAATCGACACGTCGCGCCTGACCCACTGGAATGACATCTTCCCCGCGCTTCAGTCCGCCGAAGGCGTGGTCTGGGAAGGCAAGACCGTGATGGCGCCGGCCGATTGGGGGAACTCGTCGATCGCCTACCGGCCGGATCTGATGGATGAGGAATTCAACGCCAACCCGACCTGGGCGATCTTTTATGACGAGAAATTCGCGGGCCGGGTGTCGATGAGCGACAACGAGATGGCGATCATCATCGGCGCGATGGTGGGCGGCATGCCCTATGACGAGGCCTACAAGCTTGAGGGCGCGGCCCTTGAGGCGGCGGCGAAGGAATGGGGCACCAAGGCGGTCAACGTCTCCAAGTTCCTCTGGACGGATTCGTCTGAGGTGCAGCAGGCCATGGCGTCGGGCGAGATCGTCGCCGCTTACGCCTGGAACGACCTCATCGCCAACCTGCGCAATGAGGGTGTGCCGGTGGCCTTCGCCAAGCCGAAGGAAGGCATGTTCACCTGGTTCTGCGGTCTGACGCTCCTGAACACCGGAAAAGCGGACGAGCAGGCGGCCTATGACTTCATCGACGCCTGGCTCAGCCCCGAGACCGGCAAGGCGCTGATCGAGGGCTCGGGCTATGGCCATGCCAACATGAAAGCCTTCGAAATCGCCGATGCGAGCGCCATCGAGGCGATGGGCATCACCGATCCGGTCGCGATGATGGCCGACACGATCGTCTTCAAGACTCCGACCGACGCGGTGCAGGAAGGCTTCAACAAGGTCTGGTCGGATACAAAGGCGCTGAAATACTGACGCTATCGTGACGGCCCTTTCCGAACCCGAAGCGGCGTCGCGCATCCGCGATACCGAACGGATGCGCCGGTGGCTGAGGGGCTACGGCCTCCTGTCACCGGCGCTCGCCGTGATGATCGCCATGCTGGCGCTGCCGATCGCGGCGCTGGTTCTGCTCAGTTTCTGGACGCAGAACGGCTTCGACCTCGACCGGACGCCGACACTGGAGAACTACGCCCAGCTGGTCCGGCTCACGGACGAACCGACGGTGTGGTTCGGGATCCCGTTCTACTTCGCCTATCCCGTGCCGGCGATCTTGATGATCAAGTCGTTGGTCATGTCGCTGACCGCCACCGTGGCGGTGATCGCGCTGGCCTATCCGATGGCCTATTTCCTCGCGTTCCGGGTGCACAAGCACAAGGCGCTGTGGATCATCCTGATCACCATCCCGTTCTGGACCAGCTACCTGCTGCGCGTCTTTGCCTGGAAGATCGTTCTCGGCTTCAACGGCGCTATCAATTCCGGCCTGAAAGCACTTGGAATCATTCAGGATCCTCTTGAATTCCTGCTCTACAATCCCGGCGCGGTGGTGATCACGCTCGCCCATTCCTGGGTCGCCTTCGCGATCCTGCCCATCTATGTCTCGCTCGAGAAGATCGACCGGTCCCTGCTGGAGGCCGCGTCCGATCTCGGCGACAGCAAGATCAAGCGGTTCTTGCGGATCACCCTGCCGCTCTCGGCGCCGGGAACGGTCGCGGCGGCGCTTCTGGTCTTCATCCCGACGGTCGGCGACTATGTCACCCCGACGCTGGTCGGAGGTCCCGGCGGTACGATGATCGGCAACCTGGTGCAGGACCTCTTCCTCAAGCAGAACAACGCGCCCCTTGGGGCGGCCGTGGCGATCACGATGATGCTGATCATCGCGGTCTTCGTTGCGTTGTTCCTCTGGGCGATCGGCTACCGCCGCATCCGTGCGCGGAGGATGTGAGGGTGTTGAAAAAGATTGATGGAATATGGATTTACGCGATCCTGTTCATCCTTTTCCTCTACGGGCCGGTTCTTCTCATGCCGGTCTTCGCGCTGAATGACGGGACCTTCGCGACATTCCCGCTCAAGGGGTTCACGTTGAAGAACTTCTCGGCGATGGCCGCGAATACCTCGATGATCCTCGCCTTCCAGAACAGCCTCAAGATCGCGATCAGCGTTGCGATCCTGTCGACGGTGCTGGCGATGCCGGCGGCGCTGGCACTGACCCGCTTCAGGCTACCGGCCGGCGGGCCCATCCAGAGCTTCATGATGCTGCCGCTGGTGATCCCCTCGATCGTCATCGCGGTGGCGCTGCTGGTGATCATCCTGAAGATCTTCGGCATCCAGCTCTCGCTCTGGACCGTCGCCGCCGGCCATGTGCTGATCTGCCTGCCGTTCTGCATGTCGGTCCTGATGTCGCGCCTCGAAGGCTTCGATCCGAACCTCGAGGAGGCGTCGCGCGATCTCGGCTGCACGGCCTGGCAGACCTTCTGGCGTCTGACCTTTCCGCTCGCCGTGCCGGGCGTGATCTCGAGCCTGCTGATGGGCTTCATCATTTCTTTCGACGAATTCGTGATTGCCTTCTTCCTCACTGGCACCGAGAACACGCTGCCGGTGTACCTTTTCAGCCAGCTCCGGTTCCCCAACAAGCTGCCGGGGGTACTGGCGCTCGGTTCACTGATCCTCGTCGGCTCGGCCGTGCTCGTCATCGCGGCCGAGATCATCCGCAAGCGCGGTGCGCCCTCGAACAATCCCGGAGACTACTGATGGCCCCTGAGACCCCGATCATCGAGCTTCGGGACATCTTGAAGCGCTTCGGCTCGCTGACCGTGCTGCGCGATATCAACTTCGACATCGGGCGCGGGGAGTTTTTTTCGCTCCTTGGCGCGTCGGGCTGTGGCAAGACCACGCTCCTGCGCATCCTTGCCGGGATCGAGCAGCCCTCGGGCGGGTCGCTCCTCATTGACGGCCAGCCGATGGCGGGGGTGCCGGCGAACAAGCGTCCGACCAACATGGTTTTCCAGAGCTACGCGATCTTCCCGCATCTGAATGTCGAGGAGAATATCGGCTACGGCCTCAGGAACATGGCGCTCTCGAAGGACGAGGCGCGGGCGCGGGTGGCCGAGGCGATCGGGCTGGTGAAACTCGACGGGTTGGCGGCGCGCAATGCGCACCAGCTCTCGGGCGGGCAGCGGCAGCGGGTGGCGCTGGCGCGGGCGCTCGTCTGCCGGCCGAAGGTGCTTCTTCTCGATGAGCCTCTGTCGGCGCTCGACAAGAAGCTGCGCGAGGAGATGCAGCTTGAGCTTCGCGCCCTTCAGCGGACGGTCGGCATCACCTTCGTCTTTGTCACCCACGACCAGGAAGAGGCGCTGACGCTTTCCGACCGCATCGCCATCATGGCCGAAGGGCGGGTGCTGCAGATCGACAGCCCGCGCGGTCTTTATGAGCGTCCGGTGAACCGCAGGGTGGCGGAATTCGTGGGCACGATGAACCTGATACCTGGACGGATACGGGCCGCGAAATCCGGGCGGGCCGAGCTGGATGCGGGCGCCCTCGGGTGCTTCGAGGCGCCCATGATCGGTACGCCGGAAGCCGGCAAGGACGCGTTCCTGGCCCTCCGCCCAGAGAAGCTCACGCTGTCGGCCGGGGCGACGGGGGGGCCGGCCAATGCGCTCACCGGACGCGTGTCCGAGGCCGCCTATCTCGGCGACCGCATCCACTACCAGGTGGCGGTCGAGGGGTTGGAGCGTCCGCTTGCCGTGTCGGTCAACAACCTTGCCGACAGCACGGGCTTCGGCCTCGGGGCCGCTGTTGGGGTGGGTTGGGCGGAGGCGGCCGGGCTGATCCTCGGTCCCTGACCGGGTCATTCCGATGCGAAGTGCCTCGGAAAGAACGCCCGCGCCATGTGCATCACAACGCGGCGCGCCTCGTCCCGGCTGAACCCGTCGGGATAGAGGTGGAAATCGTTCCAGAGCCCTTCGAGAAGCGCAATGAAGGCGAGGGCGGCAAGGCGCGGATCGACGCCCGGGTAGGGGCCGGCATCGCGAAGTTCGGTGCAGATCCCGGTGAAGGCGGCCTGCAGACGCTCGTCGCGGGAATCGATGAAGGGCATGTAGTCGGGCGACGATTGCGCCGCTCCGCGAAACGCGATCCAGACCGCCATCATCCTCCGGTTCAGAACGGCCGGGTCGAAATCCGCCTCGACGATGGCGCGGAGCCGGTCCTCGGGCCGCGGGCCTGCCGCATCCATCGCGCGCTGCCAGTGGGCGACGTAGTCGTCCGAAAAGTGCCGGACGACCTCCAAGAGAAGCTTGGTCTTGCTCTGGAAGTGCAGGTTGATCATGCCGCGCGACAGCCCGGCGCGTTCGAGGATCCGGCTGACAGAGACATTGGCCAGCCCGTGTTCGAGAATGGCATCCGCAGTCGCTTCGATCAGCGCCAGCCGGTGACGTTCCTTCGCCGCTTCGCGGCTTCCGCGCGGTGCGGCCGACCCATCCGTCATCCGTGCAAACCCTCCCTCGGATCCGGTCCAATCCAGTCGCGCATGTGGGTTCAAAAAACAAGGGCTTTGACATTGAATGAACGTTTGTTCATTATGAGGGAAGCCCGGACGCCCGTCCGGAATCAAGCGAGGCATGACATGAGCACGTTGATCAACGATTTCGACCAGGTCCGGGAATGGGACAACGCCCATTTCTTTCACCCTTGGGAGGCGATGGAGGATCACGGGCGGAACGAACGCACCTTCGTCGAAGCCTCGGCGGGGATCCATGTTCGCGATGAAAAGGGCAGGAAGCTGATCGACGGGCCGGGCGGCATGTGGTGCGTCCAGATCGGCTACGGGCGCGAGGAGATGGGCCGCGCGATCGCCGATCAGGCCGTGAACATGGCCTATTACTCGCCCTATTCGATGAGCAATTCCGCGGCGGTGGAATTGGCCGCGAAGATCGCCGAGAGGACTCCGGGAGACCTGAACAAGGTCTTTTTCACCACCGGCGGTTCGACGGCCGTCGATACCGCGATCCGGTTCCTGCATTTCCGCAACAACGTGCTGGGCAAGCGCGAGAAGAAGATCGTGATCTCGCGCCAGAAGGCCTATCACGGCTCATCCTACCTCTCAGCATCGGTCAGCGGCAAGGAGCGGGACAGGAACTGGTTTGATTTTGCAAGCGATCTCGTACACTTCCTGCCCGATGTTAATCCTTACCGCCGCCCGGAAGGGATGAGCGTGGAGGCCTTCCTCGACGCCAAGGTCGCCGATCTGGAAACTGCCATACTGACGCTCGGCCCGGACCGCGTGGCCGCGTTCATCGCGGAGCCGATCCTCGCCTCCGGCGGCGTGATCGTGCCGCCGGCGGGCTATCACAAACGCTGCCTCGAGGTTTGCCGCAAGCATGACGTGATTTACATCTCGGACGAGGTCGTGACCGGCTTCGGCCGGCTCGGCCACTGGTTCGCCTCGGAGGATGTCTACGGCATCACGCCCGACATTATCACCAGCGCCAAGGGGCTGACCTCGGGCTATGTTCCGATGGGGGCCTGCATCATTTCCGACCGGCTGGTGGACGAGATTTCCGGCGCCGGTGCGAAAGGGTCGATCTTCTCGAACGGGTACACCTATTCCGGCCATCCGGTCGCCGCGGCCGCGGCGTTGAAGAACATGGAGATCATCGAGCGCGAGGGCATTCTCGAACATGTCCGCGAGGTTTCTCCGCATTTCCATGAACGGCTCAACGACCTGTCGAAACACGCCATCGTCGGCGACACGCGCGGCAAAGGTCTGCTCGGCTGCGTTGAGGGCGTTGCTGCACCTGATTTGCCTGAAGAAAAGCGGCTTGCGATCGACATTGAATTCGGCAGCCGGGTAGACAAGAAATGTGAGGAAATGGGCCTTATCGTTCGCCC
>JBNKFC010000516.1:0-1545 GCA_050289105.1 Paracoccaceae bacterium
GCGATGTTCGAAAGCGGCATCTCGCTCAACACCAATCCAGATCTCGCCCGCGCCGCCGACCGTGCGCGGCAGGTCTTCACCCGCGCGGCCGAGGCGCTGTCACAGCATATTCCGGCGGCGAAACGTCCGCCCGCCTCGATGTTCTCGGCGCATATCTGGGCAATGAGCCACGGAGTGGTGGAGCTTTTCACCCGCGGCGCGCCGGGCGCCCGCGCCCCCTTCCCGCCCGAGGAGCTTTTGGAGACCGGGATCGGCATCTACCTGCGCGGCCTCGGCCTCGTTCCGCCGGACGCCTGACTCCGGCGCCATGTGCCAACTTGGCGCAGCACCTATGCGGTGCGCTTTCCCGCTTGAAGTCCCCGCGAGCGTCGGATTACGCAGGCGCATGGATATCTCCGTCACCCTGCCTGAGACCGACGGCAACGCGCGTGCGCGGCGCAACGTCGTGGTTTTGGTCCTTGCCCAGGCGATCCTCGGCGCGCAGATGCCGATGATCTTTACCATCGGCGGGCTTTCCGGACAGATGCTGTCGCCTAACCCCTGCTGGGCGACCCTGCCGATTACGATGATCGTGCTCGGTTCGATGGTATGGGCGACGCCCATGTCGGCGCTGATGAGCCGGCTTGGCCGTCGCGCCGGATTCTGGGTCGGCACGACCGGCGGTGCGGCGGGGGCGGCAACCGGGGCTTACGGCCTGTGGCTCGGGTCGTTCCCGGTATTCCTCGTGGGCTCGTTCCTGACCGGCATCTACATGTCCGCACAGGGCTTTTACCGCTTCGCCGCCGCCGACACGGCGACCGAGGAGTTTCGGCCGAAGGCGATTTCCTGGGTGATGGCCGGCGGACTTGCCTCGGCCATCGTCGGACCGCAGCTTGTCAAGGTGACGGCCGAGGCGATGCCGGTCGCCTTCCTCGGCACCTACCTTGCCGTGATCGTGCTCAACATTTTCGGCGCGTCGCTCTTTCTATTCCTCGACCTACCGAAACCGCCCCGCCGGGCCGAAGGCGAACCGGACGGCCGCAGCCGGATGGAGATGCTCCGCGATCCGACGATCGCGGTCGCGATGATCTGCGCCATGGTCAGCTACGCGCTGATGAACCTCGTGATGACGTCGACGCCGCTCGCCGTCGTCGGATGCGGGTTCGAGAAGGGCGACGCGGCCGACGTGGTTTCCGCCCACGTTCTGGCGATGTTCATCCCGTCGTTTTTCACCGGCCATCTCATCGCCCGCTTCGGCGCGCCGAAGATCGTCGGCGTCGGGCTTGCCATCCTCGCCGCTGCCGGAGCCGTCGCGCTGACCGGGGTGGAGCTGGAGCAGTTCTTCCTCGCCCTCATCCTGTTGGGCGTCGGCTGGAATTTCGGCTTCATCGGCGCCACGACGCTCTTGTCCTCCGCCCACGCGCCAGAGGAGCGTGGCCGCATCCAGGGCATCAATGATCTCGTCGTCTTCGGCGGTGTGACCCTGGCATCGCTTTCATCGGGAACGCTGATGAACTGTTCGGGGTCGAGCGTCATCGCCGGCTGGCAGGCCGTCAACATCGCGAT
>JBNKFC010000517.1:0-1529 GCA_050289105.1 Paracoccaceae bacterium
GATCGCGGGCAAGGGCCATGAGACGGGGCAGATCGTCGGCACCGATGTCTATCCCTTCGACGATGCCGAACAGGCTTCCGTTGCCGTTGCCGCTTTGGAGGGCCGTATCTGATGGGCGCGCTCTGGACATCGGCCGAGGCGGAGGCCGCCACCGGCGGTCGGGCGACGACAGCGTTCGAGGCGATGGGAATCTCCATTGATACGCGCTCGATCAAGCCGGGTGATCTGTTTGTCGCGCTTAAGGACGTGCGCGACGGCCATGACTTTGTTGCCGATGCGCTGAAGACGGGCGCGGCGGGCGCGCTGGTATCGCGTATCCCCGAAGGTTGCTCGGAAGCCGATCCGTTGCTGATCGTGCCGGATGTGCTGACCGCACTGACCGCGCTCGGCGCGGCGGGTCGGGCGCGTACGCGGGCAAAGGTGATTGCGGTCACGGGGTCGGTGGGCAAGACTTCCACGAAGGAAATGCTGCGCGCGGTCTTGTCGGGTCAGGGCACGGTCCACGTCGCCGAGGCCAGTTTCAACAACCATTGGGGCGTGCCGATCACGCTGGCGCGGATGCCTCAAGACGCCGATTTCGCGGTGATCGAGATCGGCATGAACCATCCCGGAGAAATCGCGCCCCTGGCCCGCCTCGCACGGCCCCATGTGGCGATGATCACCACGATTGCGCCTGCCCATCTGGAGGCATTCGAGAATATCGAGGGCATCGCCCGCGAAAAAGCTTCGATCTTCGAGGGGCTGGAGCCGGATGGCGTGGCGGTCATCCCGACGGGCCTGGATGTGACCCCGATTCTTGCCGGTGCCGCCGCGAGGGCCGCCCGTGTAATCACGTTCGGCCCGATTGAGGACAGCGACTACCGGCTGGACGAGGTCAAGCTGGCACAGGATACGACCATCGTGCGGGCCACAAGGGCAGGCGAGCCGGTTCTCTTCAAGGTCCAGACGGCAGGGCGGCATTTCGCCGCCAACGCGCTGGGCGTGCTTGCCGTCGCCGATGCCGTTGGTGCCGACCCCGCCGTCGCGGCCTGCGATATCGGTCAGTGGCGCCCGCCCGCTGGCCGGGGACAGCGCGAGCGTATCTATCTCGACATCGTGGACGAGGCATTGAGCTTCGACCTGATCGACGATGCCTTCAACGCCAATCCCGCCTCGTTGGCCGCCGCCTTGGAGGTTCTCGCCGTCACCGAACCCCGCGACGGGATCGGCCGTAAACTCGAAGGTCGCCGCATCGCGGTTCTGGGTGACATGCTGGAGCTTGGCCCCGATGAGGGCGCTTTGCATGAGGCGGTGGCGGATCATCCGGCAATGGCGCGGTTTCACGTTGTTCATTGCGTGGGGCCAAGGATGCGCGCGCTCTGGCAGAAGCTGCCGGAACGCCAGCGCGGCGAATGGCACGACCGGGCCGGGGAACTGGCCGAGCGCGCCCATCATCTGGCCGATGCCGGCGATGTGGTGCTGGTCAAGGGATCAAAAGGATCGAAGGTCAGCCTTGTGGTTGACGCGCTCAGAAAGCTCGGGCAGCCGGG
>JBNKFC010000518.1:0-1590 GCA_050289105.1 Paracoccaceae bacterium
CCGGACCGGAATGCCGGCATCGGCCACCGCCCGGATCGTGGCGAGGCGCCGCTCCGGCAAGGGCGCGCGCGGCTCCAGCCGCCTCGAGAGGCCGGGGTCGAGCGTGGTGACGGACATGCCGACCTGCACAAGGCCGCGCCCGGCCATGTCCGACAGGAGGTCGATGTCGCGGGTGATCAGCGCCCCCTTGGTCACGATGCTCACCGGGTGATTCCAGTCCGACAGGACCTGAAGGATGCGCCGCATGATACGGTAGCGCGCCTCGATCGGCTGGTAGGGATCGGTGTTCGTTCCCATAGCCATGGGCGTGGGCCTGTAGGACCGCCGCGCCAATTCGCGGTCCAGCAGGTCGGGCGCGGTGGGCCGGGCAACGAGCCTCGTTTCGAAATCGAGCCCCGCAGACAGCCCCAGATAGGCATGACTCGGCCGAGCGAAGCAGTAGATGCAGCCGTGTTCGCACCCGCGATAGGGGTTGATCGACCTGTCGAAGGGCAGATCCGGCGATGCGACCGGGTTGATGATGGAGCGCGGCCGCTCCTCGGACACTTCGGTCCGCATCAGCCTCTCCTCTTCCGGGATCTCCCAGCCGTCGTTCTCGTGAACCCTCGCATAGGGCTCGAACCGGCCGGTCGCGTTCGACGCCGCGCCGCGCGCCTTGAGACGGAGAAAGGGATCGGGCGGAGGAAGGGCCATGGCGCAAGATTAGAACATATGCAGAACACTTGACAAGCGATGGCGTTGCGACGCCTCCTGTGCGGGGTCCAGAGTCGCCCGAGGTACGGGCGATGTCGCAAATCGCCAAGTGACGAGACAGCAATCGCCGCAATAACGGCGAAAGGACCGCCAGGAGACATGCCAATGGCCGACGACGACGAAATCATCCTCAGCGAGCTCGACGACGAAGAGCTGGTACTTCAGATGCACGACGACCTCTATGACGGTCTCAAGGAAGAGATCGAAGAGGGCGTGCGCATCCTGCTGGACCGCGGCTGGCAGCCGTACGACGTGCTGACCAAAGCGCTGGTCGCCGGCATGACCATCGTCGGCGCCGACTTCCGCGACGGGATCCTCTTCGTGCCGGAAGTGCTTCTGGCCGCGAACGCGATGAAGGCCGGCATGGCGATCCTGAAGCCGCTCCTGGCCGAAACCGGCGCGCCGAAGGTCGGCAAGATGGTGATCGGCACGGTCAAGGGCGACATCCACGACACCGGCAAGAACCTCGTCGAAATGATGATGGAAGGCGCCGGCTTCGAGGTCGTGGACCTCGGTATCAACAACCCGGTCGAGAAATACATCGAGGCGCTGGAGCGCGAGGATGCCGACATCCTCGGCATGTCGGCCCTGCTGACGACCACGATGCCCTACATGAAGGTCGTGATCGACACGATGAAGGAAAAGGGCATGCGCGAGGATTTCATCGTCCTCGTCGGCGGCGCGCCGCTGAACGAAGAGTTCGGCAAGGCGATCGGCGCGGATGCCTATTGCCGCGATGCGGCCGTCGCGGTGCAGACCGCGAAGGACTTCATGTCGCGCAAGCACAACAAGCTCGCGGCCGGCTGATCCGCGTCCCGTGCGCTTTCCGGACCGGCC
>JBNKFC010000519.1:0-2668 GCA_050289105.1 Paracoccaceae bacterium
TCGATGATCCAGCGATAGGCGTGCAGAAGGGCGGCCGGACCGAGATAGCGGTCGGAGTTCCACCAATAGCTCGGGCAGGATGTCGAGCACGAGGCGCACATGACGCATTCGTAAAGCCCATCGAGCTTCTTGCGGTCTTCGATCGACTGGCGCCATTCCTTCGCCGGGCGATTGGTCTTGGTCTCCAGCCACGGCATGATCGACGCGTGCTGGGCGTAGAAATGGGTGAGGTCGGGGATCAGGTCCTTCACCACCGGCATGTGCGGCAAGGGATAGATCTTCACGTCGCCCTTGATCTCGTCGAGGCCGTAGATGCAGGCCAGCGTGTTGATCCCGTCGATGTTCATCGCGCAGGAGCCGCAGATGCCTTCCCGGCAGGACCGGCGAAAGGTCAGCGTCGGGTCGACCTCGTTCTTGATCTTGATCAGCGCGTCGAGGACCATCGGTCCGCACTGGTCCATGTCGAGGAAATAGGTGTCCACGCGCGGGTTTTCGCCGGTATCCGGGTTCCAGCGGTAGATCTGGAACTTGCGGACGTTCTTGCCCTCGGGCTTCGGCCAGGTCTTGCCGACGCGGATCTTCGAGTTTTTCGGAAGCGTGAACTGGACCATGATTTATCCCTTCCAATCGGGGCGGGTATAGAGCGGCCGGCTCGGCGGCTGGCCGGATTTCTGAAAGACGCAGGCATCGTAGACCGCCGAGGGGTCCTTGCCCTGGATGAAGTCGGACGAGATCGACAGGTCGAGCTTGGTCTTCACCCCTCCCCCGCTACCGGTGCCGACCGCGATCATGCCGCGCGGGCTTTCGGCGAGGCGGGCGCGCTGAAAGCACTCCCGCTCCGCCCGCTCGACGGTCATCGGACCGCAAGCGGTCAGCACCACGGCCAAGGCAAGCGGTGCCTTCATCAATAGACCCGCGCCTTGGGCGCGATCTTCTTCAGGTCGATACCGCCCTCCTTTTCGGTCGTCAGCGGATCGAGATGCACCGGCCGGGTCGACAGCGTGACCTTCGCGCCGTCCACCGTCGCCAGCGAATGCACGCGCCAGTTCTTGTCGTCGCGGTTCGGATAATCCTCATGCGCATGCGCACCCCGGCTTTCCTTGCGCGCCTCGGCGGCGACGATCGTGGCCAGCGCGTTCGGCATCAGGTTCGCCAGTTCCAGCGTTTCCATCAGGTCCGAGTTCCAGATGAGCGAGCGGTCGGTCACCTTGAGGTCGTCCATCTTCGCCGCGACCTTCTTCATCTTCTCCACCCCTTCGGCGAGCGTCTTGTCGGTGCGGAAGACGGCGGCATCGGCCTGCATGGTCTTTTGCATCTCAAGCCGCAGATCGGCGGTGGGAATGCTGCCATTGGCATTGCGGAGCCCATCGAACCGGTCGAGCGCCTGATCGACGCTCGCGGTGTTGACCGGGGCGTTGCGCGCTTTCGGATCGACGATCTCTCCCGCGCGGATCGCGGCAGCGCGGCCGAAGACCACGAGGTCGATGAGCGAGTTGGAGCCGAGCCGGTTGGCGCCGTGAACCGAGGCGCAGCCCGCCTCGCCCACCGCCATCAGGCCGGGCACCACGCGGTCGGGGTCCGCCTTCGTGGGGTTCAGCACCTCGCCCCAGTAGTTGGTCGGAATGCCGCCCATGTTGTAGTGCACCGTCGGCAGGATCGGGATCGGCTCCTTCGTGATGTCGACACCTGCGAAGATCTTGGCCGATTCCGAAATGCCGGGCAGGCGCTCGTGCAGGGTCGCCGGCGGAATGTGCGACAGGTTCAGGTGCATGTGATCCTTATGCTCGCCCACCCCGCGGCCCTCACGGATCTCGATGGTGATGCAGCGGCTGACCACGTCACGGCTGGCCAGGTCCTTGTAGGTCGGCGCATAGCGTTCCATGAACCGCTCGCCTTCGGAGTTGGTGAGGTAGCCGCCCTCGCCCCGCGCGCCTTCGGTGATGAGGCAGCCCGAGCCGTAGATGCCGGTCGGGTGGAACTGGACGAACTCCATGTCCTGCAAGGGCAGGCCCGCGCGCGCCACCATTCCGCCGCCGTCGCCGGTGCAGGTATGTGCGGAGGTCGCGGCGAAATAGGCGCGGCCGTAGCCGCCGGTCGCGAGCACCACCATCTTGGCGTTGAAGACGTGGATCGTGCCGTCGTCGAGCTTCCAGGCCACGACGCCGGTGCAGGCGCCGTCGGTCATGATCAGGTCGATGGCGAAATACTCGATGTAGAATTCCGCGTTGTGCTTAAGCGACTGGCCGTACAGCGTGTGCAGGATCGCATGGCCGGTCCGGTCGGCGGCGGCACAGGTGCGCTGCACCGGGGGGCCTTCGCCGAATTCCGTCGTGTGGCCGCCGAAGGGACGCTGATAGATCTTGCCCTCTTCGGTGCGGCTGAAGGGCACGCCGTAATGCTCAAGCTCGTAGACCGCCTTCGGCGCCTCGCGGGCGAGATACTCCATTGCGTCGGTATCGCCCAGCCAGTCCGACCCCTTCACCGTGTCGTACATGTGCCATTGCCAGTGGTCGGGGCCCATGTTGCCCAGCGATGCCGCGATGCCGCCCTGCGCCGCCACGGTATGCGAGCGCGTCGGGAAGACCTTGGTGATGCAGGCGGTCTTCAGCCCCTGCTCGGCCATGCCCAGCGTGGCGCGAAGGCCCGAGCCGCCGGCGCCCACCAAGAT
>JBNKFC010000520.1:0-4765 GCA_050289105.1 Paracoccaceae bacterium
CCCGCGCCACCCGGCCGCGCTCCTCTTCCTGCGTGTCGATGATGCGCTGGGTGAGTTTCTTCAGCTTGGCATCGGCGAGGCGGCGTTCGTGGATCGTGATCCCCATGCCGGAGGCGAAGACGAACAGGACCGCGCCAAGCGCGATCGCGGCGATCCACTGGAAGGTTTGGCGCACCCGTGCCTCGGTCTCGGCCCGCGCGGTCGCGATCGAGCCCAGAATGTCGTCGAGAAAGACCCCGGTGCCGACGGCCCAGCGCCAGTCCTGAAGTCCCACGACGTAGGAGATCATCTGCGCGTCCGCGCCGGTCGATGGCTTGGGCCAGATATAGGAATGGTAGCCGCCGCCCTGCCGAGCGATGCGGATCAGTTCGTCCACCACCGGCGCGCCTTCTGGGTCGCCAAGACCGGCCCAGTTGCGGTTGATGAGCCAGGTCTGGCGCGGCGCGACGAGGTTGTTCCCGTCATAGTCGTAGACGAAGAAGTATCCGTCCTGACCATAGAGCATCGCGGCAAGAATCTGTGCGACCTCGGTCTTGGCCCTTTCGTCGTCCGGCAGGGCGTTGCCGTAGATGAAGCCGAACGCCGTCCGCGCCAGGCTGATATAGTTCCGCAGTTCGTCCTTCTTCGCGGCGATGAGCTGGGCTTCCAGCACGGCGATTTCGCGTTCGGCAAGCGCCCGCGACTGGTTGGCGACGAGCACGGCAATGGCGGCCGCCGCGACGATAAGCGGCAGCGTCGCCAGAAGATAGATCTTCTGGCCATAGGAAAGGCGCAAGTAGCGCCTCAGTCCCGCCCAACCGGTTCGCATCGCCCGGCGATCCCTTTCGTTGCCCCCGACTCGGCGTGCAGGATGGGCGTCTTGGGCAGCGCGCGTCAATTCGCAAGCCCGTGTTGGGCAAAGTGGTGTCCGGGCAGGGTTATGAACGGTCTCTACGCAGTAGTCGGTATTCCCACGGCGGTTTCCCGCCGCTAGTGTCAGGCCAGTCGCAAGGATCCGCCGGCAAAGGCGGACAGACTCGAATGGGAGAAAACCACTCAATGGGAGGAAATACCCGAATGGATCGTCGTTCATTTTTGACGAAAGCCGCCGTTGGTGGCACGGCCGCAGCGGCCGCATCCACGCTCGCGGCGCCGATGTATGCGCAGGGCAACCGCACGCTCACGCTCGTGACCACCTGGTCGCGCGGCCTCGCGGGCGTTCATGACGCGGCCCAGCGCTGCGCCGACACGATCACCGCGATGACGGACGGCCAGCTCACTGTCGATCTCAAGGCCGCCGGCGAACTCGTCGGCGCGTTCGAGGTGTTCGACGCAGTCACCTCCGGCCAGGCCGACATGTATCACGGTGCCGACTACTACTTCGTCGGCCAGCATCCGGGCTACGCGTTCTTCACCTCGGTGCCGATGGGCATGACCGCTCAGGAACTCGCCAACTGGTACTACCACGGCGGCGGGATGGAGCTGCATGACGAGCTTGGCCAGATCTTCGGGCTGAAGTCGTTCCTCGGCGGCAATACCGGTGCGCAAGCGGGCGGCTGGTTCCGCAGAGAAATCGCCGGTCCGGAGGACTTCAACGGTCTCAAGTTCCGCATGCCCGGCCTTGGCGGCAAGGCGCTCGGCAAGCTTGGCGCCTCGGTGCAGAACCTGCCCGGCGGCGAGGTGTACCAGGCGCTTTCGTCCGGCGCGATCGACGGCACCGAATGGATCGGTCCCTGGGCCGACGAGAAGGCCGGCTTCCAGGAGATCACCAAGATCTACTACACTGCGGGCTTCCACGAGCCGGGCGCGGGCCTCAGCCTTGCCATGAACCGCGAGGTCTATGACAGCCTGACCCCGGCGCAGCAGAAAATCTACGAGATCGCTGCGGGCGAGGCGCACCAGAACAACCTCGCGCAGTTCCTGTCGAACAACTCGGCCGCCCTCGGACGCCTTCAGGCCGCTGGCGTCAAGACGCTGGAATTCCCCGACGCGGTCTGGGATGCCTTCGGCAAGGCCAGCAAAGAAGTTGCCGACGAGAACATGGGCGACGAGCTCTTCAAGAAGATCTACGACAGCTACGTCGCGTCGATGAAGTCGTCGTCGTCGTGGATCAAGCTCTCGGACGGTGCCTACACCGCGCAGCGCGACCGCGTCGCGGCGCTCTGAGTTCGGCCCTAATTCCAAGACTCCGTCCTCCGGCCCGCGCGGCCGGGGGACGCACATCACAAATGGTGCCGAAAGCGGCAACAAAACCGGGGGGATGTGATGGTGGACGCCATCGGGTGGTTTATCGCCAGTATCCTGAACGCCTTCGTGAACTTTTTCTACGCCATCACCCATCCGGGCGAATGGCTGGCATGGCTGCCCTATATCAACAAACCCATGCCGACGCCGGAAGTTAAGGAATCGCTGATGCGGTTCATCTATTACGGCGCCTCGCGGGAGCTCTTCTTCGTGCTCCTCGTCATCTTCCTGATTCTGACCGCCATTGGCCTCTGGCGCCGCCCCGTGATGTGGGCCTACGTGCGCGGGCTCGAATGGTTCGCCAACACGATTGGCCGAATCGTTGCCTGGGTCGGCCTGATCATGGTGATCCAGCAGATCGTCATCGTCTTCCTTCAGCGCGTTTTCCGCGTCGCCCAGATCGAATTCGGCTTCTTCGGCATCGGATTCACCAAGGATCTTTCATGGTGGTCCGAGGAACTGAAGCTCTACAACGCCATGATCGTGGCGCTCTGCGTCACCTACACCTTTGTCCAGGGTGGCCATGTCCGCGTCGATCTCGTCTATGCCAACGTGTCCTACCGCTGGAAGAAGGGCATCGACATGATCGGTTCGCTCATCTTCATGGTGCCGGTGGCGTCGCTGACCTGGCTCTTCGCCTGGTTCTTCTTCTGGCGGGTGATGGTCGTGCCGAACACCTCGGCCTCGGACGATCTCGACAAGTTGCTCATGAAGGCGAGGGCCCTACGCTGGAACATCGAGACGATCGGCTTCAGCCCCAACGGCTTCGACGCCTATTTCCTCTTCAAGGTCCTGATTCTCAGCTTCGTGGCGCTGACCTTCCTGCACGCGATCGCGTTCTTCTACCGCTCGCTCCTGGAATGGATCGAGGGCCCTGGAAGCGATGGCAAGTACCTCGACAGGGATAGTCTCGGCGCGGGCGAAGAAGCCTATGAAGGCACGCATTAGAAGGCGGATGAACACACATGTTTCTCGGATTTGACGGCGTCGAGATCGGCCTGATCATCGTCTTCCTCTGCCTCTTCGGCGGGATCCTTTCGGGCTTTCCAGTGGCCTTCGCGCTGGGCGGGGCGGGGATCATCGCCTTCGGCATCCTCGCCGCGCTCGACAGTTCGGGCCTGCTCGTGCACGAATTCCTCGACCGGAGCACGGCCGAGTATCAGGCGCTGATTGCGCAAGGCGTGCCCGATATCGAGATATCAAAGTTCAGCTATCCGGATTTGCCACGGGCGATAGAGCCGCTGTTCCCCGGCGGCTGGGAAGTGGCGATGGACCGCAACCTCGCCTTCATTGTCAACCGCATGAACGAACGGGTCTTCGCGGGCCAGTCGATCGAAACGCTGCTCGCGGTCCTCATGTTCGTGATGATGGGCATCACGCTCGAACGCTCGAAGATCGCGAACGAGCTTCTGACGACGATGGCGCGGGTCTTCGGGCCGTTGCCGGGCGGCCTTGCCGTCTCGGTCGTGGTGGTCGGCGCCTTCCTCGCCGCCTCGACCGGGATCGTCGGGGCGACCGTTGTCACGATGGGCCTCCTGTCGCTGCCGACGATGCTGCGGAACAAGTATTCGCCCGAGCTTGCGACCGGCGTCATCGCCGCGTCCGGCACGCTCGGCCAGATCATGCCGCCCTCGATCGTCATCGTGCTTCTCGGCACGCTCGCCGGCGACCTCTACGCCGCCGGGCAGGAAATCCGTGCCGGCGCGGCGGGCTGTTCGGACGCTCTGACCTATCTCGGGCAGGCGGCGGTTCTGTCGGTCGGCACGCTCTTTCAGGCCGCGCTTCTGCCGGGGATCCTGCTGGCGGCGATGTACGGGCTTTATGCCTTCGGTTATGCGTTGGTGAACCCGGACAAAGCGCCGCCCGTCGCGCTCGAAGCCGTCGGCGGCGACATCGTCACGAAGAGCGACGCGCTGCGCTGGTTCGTCGTCGCCCCGGTCGCGATCATCGGCGCTGTCCTTCTCGCCGGCCAGATCAACCTTGTCGGCACCCAGGACCTGACCGTCGACAGCTACACCGATGCGGGGCAGGCGGCGTCGCTGCGCACCAAGGTCTCCGACCAGTGCAAGGCGTCGATGATCGAACTGCACGGCCAGGAAGCCTGGGACGCGGCGGTCGCCCAGCAGGCGGAGATCGACGCCGCCGGTGGCGTCACCCAGAGCCACAAGCGCACCGACGAGGAACTCGCCGCCGCCCATGCCGACATGGTCGCCAACGCGGCGCCGATCGGCACGGGCGTCGCCGCTCTCTTCACACTCGCGGCGCTCCTCCTGGCGATGGCGCGCGGCGTGTCGCCTTCGGCCGATCCCCGACCGCTGATGGTGGGGGCGGGGGGCGTCCTTCTCGGCCTGATCGCCGATGCGGCGCTGATACCGCCGACGATGGGGCCGGGACCGTCCTTCCTGATCCTGGCCATTCCCTTCGCGATCACGCTCTACGGGTGCGCGGCCGCCGCGAAGAGCATGGCGCACAATGACCTTGTCCGCGTGGTCTTCCCGCCGCTCGTGCTGATCATCGCCGTCCTCGGCTCGATCCTCGGCGG
>JBNKFC010000521.1:0-3894 GCA_050289105.1 Paracoccaceae bacterium
GTCCGCCAGGGCTCGATCAGGTCAGAGATGTCGGGAAAGGCCATATCCCGCGCATCGGTCCGGCGCGGCGGGCCCCAAAACCCACCGATCACCTCGAAGTGTGGCAGGGCCGGCAGGTCCGCGAGCACCCGGCCCGCGCGCGATGCCCAGAGAATGCGCTCGGGGGCCGGAAACATCAGCGGGTCGCTCGCGCCTTCGTTGCTAATAGCGGCGCGCGCTAGGGCTTCGGGGGCCAATCGTGCTCCGGCAAGCCGCGCCAGCGCCACCAGCGCGGCGGTCGAGGCGCCGGCCCCGCCGCCCGCGGGCATCGCCGCCCGCATCGTCACCCGACCGGAGAGATCCATTCCGAGCCCTGCAAGAAACCGCCGTGCCCGTTCCGGCGTCAACAATCTCTGCCCGGCGCCGTGAACCGACAGACCCGGCCCGGGTCGAAAGCGTGCTTCCAATGTCAACACCGGACAGGGAAGCGAGATCAGGGCGACCGGGCCCTCCGACCCGATCCGGCCCTGCATCAGTTCTCCGAAATGCCCGGCAACCCGAACGACCCGCTCAGTCATGCCGGAATCCAGTTGACCGATCCGATCGCCCAGCCTCCATCCGGGAGCGCCGTCAACCGGGTGAAGGACATCGGCGCCACTTCGAACGACAAGGCCGGGGGAACGGAACCGAGGGCCAGTGCAAGCCCGGCCCGCACCGTGCCGGCGTGGGCGACGATGGCGACGCGACCGCCCGTCGCGGCCCCAAGCAGCCCGGATGCGACCCGTGCGCACAGGTCCGCAAAGCTTTCCCCTCCGGGCGGGCGATGGTGCGCAAGCGCCTCCGCCCCGAGTGACCCGAGATCGGGAAGCCGGTCGAGCGCCAGCCCCTCCCACTCTCCGAAATCCTGCTCCCAGAAGGCGGCCTCGACCTCTGGCTGGGGGACGTCCGGCCACAGGGCAGCCGCCGTTTGCCGGCACCGCTGCGCCGGACTCGTGACGATACGGTCGGGTCGTCCAACGGCTGCTCGCAGGGCCGCGATCCGCGTCGCATCGCTGCAATCGGCTGGCACATCCGTACGCCCGCAAAGCCGCCCGCCCGTCAGCGCCGGAGCGTGACGGATCAGGATGAGCTCTGTCGCGGTGGCGACATCCACGGTCGCATTCTCCCTTCCACGTTCGGGCCGTTTCTGCTTTGAGAAAGGACCATGAGCAAGACGATACTCATCACCGGCGGCGCACGTTCGGGCAAAAGCGGCATTGCCGAGACGATGGCGCTCTCGCTCGGTCGACCTGCGGTCTATATCGCCACGGCCGAGGTGCGTGACGTCGAGATGGCCGCGCGCATCGCCACCCACCGCGAGCGGCGCGGGCCGGAATGGGCGACCCATGCCGAACCGGTCGATCTTGTCGGCGCGTTGGCGACAACCGACGGGCAGGGCCCGCGCCTTGTCGATTGCCTGACGCTTTGGCTGACGAACCTGATTCTTGCCGGTAACGATTGGCGTGCCGCCGGTCAGGCCCTGATCGCGGCCCTGCCGGTTCAGCGCGATCCTGTCGTGATCGTCACCAACGAAGTCGGGTCAGGCATCGTCCCCGACAACGCGCTTGCGCGCGAGTTCCGCGACGCGGCCGGACTTCTTAACCAATGGGTCGCGGCTGCGGCGGACGAAGTCCATCTTGCCGTCGCGGGCCTTCCCCTGAAAGTGAAATGACATGAGCCTGCCGCGCCTCTCCTCTCTCTCCCAGATCCCGCTGCTTGCCGACAAATTGCCCGCCGCGGACGACCACGCGGCCCAAGCGGCGCGGGCGCGGCAGAATTCCCTGACCAAACCGCCCGGATCGCTCGGACGGCTGGAACAGATCGCCGAGTTCATGGCCGCCTGGCGAGCTACCCCACGCCCCGAGATCTGGAAGGCTCAGGCCGTGGTCTTTGCCGGCAACCATGGCATCTGCGCACAAGGCGTGAACCCCTACCCGCAAGAGGTCACGGCCCAAATGGTTGCGAATTTCCGCAGCGGCGGGGCAGCGATCAACCAGCTTTGCGCGGTCAACGGCGCCGAACTTGAGGTCATCGCGCTGGAATTGGACCGGCCAACGGCGGATTTCACCGAAGGCCCGGCGATGACGGAAACAGACTGCCTCGATGCCTTCTGGCAGGGCGCTTCGGCCGTGGACGAAGGCGCCGACATTCTCATCCTTGGTGAGATGGGAATCGGGAATTCGACCGTCGCGGCGGCGCTCGCGGTGGCCTGCTTCGGCGGGCCGGTGGCGGAGTGGGTCGGGCCGGGAACAGGGTCTGACAAGGCCGGAATCGCAAAAAAGATCGACGCAATCGAGCGTGGGCTGAAGCGCCACGCCGAGGCCATCGGCAATGCGCCCGCCATCCTCGCCGCCCTCGGCGGACGCGAGCAGGCGGCGATCTGCGGCGCGGTTCTGGCGGCCCGCTCGGCACGGATTCCGGTGATCCTCGACGGGTTCATCTGCACCGCCGCCGCAGCCGTTCTCTATGCGGCCGACAAGCGGCTTCTCGACCATTGCCTCGTCGGGCACACTTCGGCCGAGCCCGGCCATCGCAAGCTCCTCGCCGCGATTCACAAGCGCCCGGTCCTCGAATTCGACATGCGGCTCGGCGAGGGCTCGGGCGCGGCGCTCGCGCTCGGGATCGTCCGGGCGGCTTTGGCCTGTCACAATGGCATGGCCACCTTCGGCGAAGCCGGGGTGTCTGAGGCATGAAACCGGGTCGAGCCGACGAAATACGGCTCGCGTTTATGCTGCTGACCCGTCTGCCCGCAGGCACGATTCGCGGCGAGGCGCCGGGCGTGGCCTCCTCCTCCTGGGCCTGGCCGCTGGTAGGACTGGCCGTGGGAGCCATTGGAGCGTTTGCCGCCGGATTGGGCCTCTGGTTCGGACTTCCGCCGATAATGGCCGCGATTCTGGTGCTGGCTGCCTGTGTCCTCGCCACCGGCGGTATGCACGAAGACGGGTTGGCGGACCTCGCCGACGGCTTCGGCGGCGGCCGCGACAGGGCGCAAAAGCTTGAGATCATGCGCGACAGCCGCATCGGCTCCTACGGCGTGATCGCGCTGGTCCTTACCCTTGCCTTCCGCATTCTGGGCATCTCTGCCCTGATCGAAGGCGGCTCCGCGACCGCAGCACTGCTCGGCCTGTCCGCCGCATCCCGCGCCGTGCTTCCCGCGGCGCTGATTCTCTTGCCGCCTGCCCGTCCCGACGGTCTTGGCCGCAGTGCCACCGGCTCCGACCGGCAGCCCGCGCTCATCGCCGCCGCGATCGGCTTTGCCTGCCTCCTGCCGCTCGGCTTCGGATCCGCGCTGGCAGCGGCGATCGCGATTGCCGGTGCCGGAGCCGCGGTCGGCGCACTGGCACAGCGGCAGATCGGCGGTCAGACCGGCGATGTGCTGGGCGCGATGCAGCAGCTCGCCGAATGCGCCGGATGGGCGGTTCTCGTGTGCTTGGCCTGATTTGATCAAACACTGCCCATCGGTCACCGATACTATCCAGAGCAGCTACCCACGAGCACTTCCAATTTGATCAAAAATCGAGGATAAGGCGCCGTCCCTTAGGAGCGACGCCATGTCCAACGCAACCGAGATCATCTCAGGTATTTCCCGGACCCGATTGAAGACGGTCGCCGAGCGCGAAGCGAAACGCTTTGCGGCGTCGCGTCCGAAGACCAAGGCGGCTTTGAACGCCGGTGCGGGCAACTACCTCGATTCGGTGCCGATGCACTGGATGAAGGACTGGCCGATGCCCTTTCCGATGCTGGTGGCAAAAGCGGAAGGGGCAAGGCTGACTGATATCGACGGGCATGAGGTGGACGATTTCTGCCTCGGCGATACCGGATCAATGTTCGGCCATTCCCCCGCACCCGTCGCCAAGGCAATTCGCAAACAGGCGC
>JBNKFC010000522.1:0-2609 GCA_050289105.1 Paracoccaceae bacterium
GAGCCTTCTCGCGATCGTCGCGGGGCGCGACGCATCCCTGCATCTGAGAACGCCCCAGGGCCGGATGGTCTTCGACCTGCCGCTCACGCGCGAGGCGATGGCCGACTACCTCGGCCTCACGCTGGAGACGGTCAGCCGGCAGATCTCGGCGCTGAAGCGCGACGGGGTCATCGTCCTGGAAGGCAAACGGCACGTGACGGTGCCGAGCTTCGACAGGCTCCTCGAAGAGGCCGGCGACGATTCGGATGGCGGGCTCGTCGGCTGACGCCCGGGGGCGTCAGCGGCTGACGCCGCTGCGCTTTGCGACATAATCCACCAGATGCGGAACGTAGTCTTCCGGCCCGGCGCCGCCTTCGGCCACCGCCATCGCGAAGCTGTTCTTCGCGGTATTGCCGACGGGGTTCGGCAGCCCCGCAGCATTGGCCATGCGTTCGAGATAGCTGAGATCCTTCAGCGCGTTGGTCAGCGTGAACTTGTGCGCCTCGCGGTTGCGCTCGAGAGCGTAGCCCATAAAGGTCTGGTAGAAGCCGCAATCCATGCGGCTGCCGCGGATCACGCTGTCGAAGGTTTCGACGCTGATGCCGACCTTGGCGGACAGCGCCAGGGCCTCGGCGTAGATCGCCGCATAGCCGAGCGAGAGGAAGTTGTTCAGGAGCTTCATCCGATGGCCGGTGCCGATGGGGCCGAGGTGCACGATGCTTGCCGCCCAGGCCTCCACCACCGGCTTGATGCGCGCGAAAACCTCGTCGGAGGCGCCGATCATCGCGGCGAGCTTGCCCGCGGCCGCCTGAACGGGTGTTCCGCCGAGGGGGGCATCGGCCAGATGCGCGCCGTGGCCGGATAGCAGTTCAGCGAGCTTTTCCGTCGAAGTCGGGTCCGAGGTCGAGCAATCGACGATGACCGCATCCTTTGTCAGGCCCGGAACCAGCCCCGAGACAATCGCCTCCACCTGCGGCGAACCGGGGGCGCAGACGAAGATGATCGAGGATGCGCGGGCGAGGTCTTCGAGCGAGGTCGCCTCGGTCGCGCCCTTGCCCACGAGGTCCTCGACCGGGGCGCGGTTGCGGTGGGCGATGACGGTGAGCGGGTGGCCCGCCTTGAGAATGTTCGCCGCCATTCCGTGACCCATCAGCCCGATCCCGACGAATCCGATGCTTTCCTTCGCCATGTGTTCTCTCCCCATTCTTGGCGTCGCCATTAGGGACCAAGTGGCATCCGGCGGCAACCGCCTGTATGGTCCCGGCCAACAACTCTATCGGGAGAACGCAGATGACGGATTTCGCCAAATACCCCAGCCTCAAGGATCGCGCGGTTCTGGTGACGGGCGGCGCGTCCGGCATTGGCGCGCGGATCGTCGCGGCCTTTGCCGAGCAGGGCGCGCGGGTGGCGTTCCTTGACCGGGACGCCGAAGCGAGCCGCGACGTGGCGAGCCGCACCGGCGCCGCGCACCGTCTTTGCGATCTCTGCGACATCCCCGCGACGAAGGCGGCGATCGCGGAGTTGGCCGCCGAGGTCGGCACCTTCGCCGTTCTCGTCAACAACGCCGCGCGGGACGACCGCCACGACTGGCGCGAGGTGACGCCGGACTACTGGGACGAACGTTTTGCCACCAACCTGCGCCACATGTTCTTCGCGATCCAGTCGGTGGCCGACGGCATGATCGCGGCCGGCGGCGGATCGATCATCAACATCAGTTCGAACTCGTGGTGGGAAGCGGTCGGCGGGCTTCCGGTCTATGCGACGGCCAAGTCCGCCGTGCACGGGCTGACCCGGTCGATGGCGCGCGAGCTGGGTCGTCACCGGATCCGCGTGAACACGGTCGTGCCCGGCTGGATCATGACCGAGCGGCAGAAGGAGCTCTGGGTGACGCCCGAGGCGCTCGCCGCCCATCTGAAGCGGCAGTGCCTGCCCGACCCGATCGACCCGATCTACGTCGCGCGGATGGTTCTTTTCCTTGCCTCGGACGACGCGGCGATGTGCTCGGCCAACAACTACATGGTTGAGGCCGGTTCGATCTGATCCGGCCGCGCGACTCCGTTGACGCAATTCCGGCCCGTGGTAATGTCGCGCGCAGCTGAAGTCGGCAGGCAGTCAGCATAATCGGTGTGTGCCATATCGTCTCTGACCGAGGAGGTATGGATGGAACACAGAGAAACCGCGCGGACACCCCGGCGCGAGCGGGTCACCCGGCAATCCGTCACGGCAAACGCATTCCGGCAGGAGCGCGAGATCGGCCCGCGCGCCTATTTCGGATTCCTGGACGAGGGCGACCTCGAGACGCTGAAGGCACGGGTCTTCGAGATTCTCGCCGATTACGGCGTGGTCGTGCTGCACCCCGAGGCCCGCAAGGCGTTCCTGGCCGCGGGCGCGCGCGAGGGCGCCGGCGCGAACCGGCTGCGTCTGCCGCGCGAGATGATCGCCGAGGCGCTGGAGGCGACGCCGAAGACGGTGCGGCTTGCCGGCAAGCGGCGGGACCTCGACATGGTGCTGCCGCGACCCGACGGCGGGTTCATCATGCGCACGGGCACCGGTGCCCATGGCTACGTGAACCCGCGCGACGCGAGCTATCGCAACATGGACCTGACGGCGGTCTCGGAAATCGCCGCCGT
>JBNKFC010000523.1:0-4988 GCA_050289105.1 Paracoccaceae bacterium
AGAACCGCACCGAGGGCTGGATCGCGGCGCTGCAGCTGGCAAGCCTTGCCCTCACCGAGGCGGGCTCTGGCAACCGCGCGCTTTTCCTGCGCCAGTTCTCAGGTGCCTCCGGTGACATCGCCGAGTTCCTTCTGCAGGACGTCATCAGCCGGCTGCCTGCGGGGCTTCTGGACTTTCTTCTGCGCACATCGATTCTCGACTGGTTCGATGCGGATCTTGCCGCCGCAGTCTCGGGGCAAGCCGAAACCAGGGCGCGCCTGCGCGAGATCGAGGCTGCGAACCTCTTCCTGGTTCCCCTTGATCCCGAACGGACCCTGTTCCGCTATCACCACCTGTTCGCCGACCTTCTCCGCACCTTGCTGCGCCAGCGCTATCCCAGCGATCTGGTCGCCCTGCATCAGGCAGCAGCCAGCCGGCTGGCAGAACGCGCGCTTCCCGCCGACGCCGTCCACCATGCGCTCGCGGCGGGCGATACCGAGGCGGCGGCGGCGCTGGTCGAGGCATGTTGCATGCCGCTGATCCGGCAAAGCCATCTCACTCGGGTGCGGGAGTGGTTGTCGCGACTACCTGATGCGGTGATCGAACGCCGCACGCGGCTGCTTCTGGCAAAGGTCTGGATCGAGTTTCAGATAAGCCGCCCGCGTTCTGCTGCGGCGGCGCTGCGCCGCGCGCGCGACAGTTTCGCCGAAGCCAGGCGACAGGGTCGCCTTGACGCCAAGGAGGACAGTGCGCTGGCGGCGGAACTGGGCGTTCTGACCGCGGGGGTATTCAGCTCGGCAGAGCGGTCCCGCTCTGCCGCGCGGCTGGCAGAGGCGCGGTTGCCGACCATCCCGGACGACCTGCCCTTCCTGCGCGGCACGCTGGGCAACATACTTGGCTACAGCCTCTATTCGCTGGGCAACTACGGACCGGCCCGGCAGGCGTGCCTTATGGCGCGCGACAACCACTCCGCAGCGCAATCGGTCTTCGGCACGGTCTATTCCGATCTGATCCTCGGGCTGATCGAAAAGGGCGCGGGGAGCTTGGCGCTCGCGGATGAACACTTTTCCCGCGCGACCCGTCACGCCGAAGAGGCGCTGGGTCCGGGATCTTATGCCGAGGCGATGGCCGGGATCTTCCGTGTCGAGCTGCATTACGAATGGAACGAGCTGGCCGAGGCCGAGGCCCTGCTCCTGCGTCACCGTCCGCTGATCGAGGAATGCGGTCTGGTCGTTCACGACATCGCCTGCAAGCTGCATGTGGCCCGGTTGGCTGCCGCGCGATCGCAAACCGACGAGGCGCTGGCGGTCTTGGAGCGGGCCGAGAGGCAAGGCGTCAAGAGCCGGTACCGGCGCCTGACAGCGACGGCGCTGAATGACCGGGTCCGGCTTCTCGTGCTGCGGGGCGAGACAACGCTGGCGCGCCATGTCCTAGCAGCACGCGGCATTTCCGAGGACTGGGCGCGCAGGCCCGAGGCCCGGCGGCCGGCCTGTGAGCTGGAGCATATCGCCCTTGCGCGCCTGCTGATTGCCGAAAACCGCCCCGAGGCCGCAATTCGGCTGCTGGACGCACTTGCCGAACGCGTCCGGCAGGAAGGTCGGTTGCGGCGCCTTGCCCAGATCAGGGCCGTGACGGCCATTGCAGCCTATCGGACGGGCGACGGTCTGGCGACGCTGGCCGCGATCGTGGACGCGGTCGAAATCTGCCGGCGGCAGGGCGCGCTGCGGGCGCTGATCGACGAAGGCGAGCCCTTGCGCGAGGTTCTGCTCTTTGGCCGCGAAAAGGTGCCAAGCTGGCGGTCGCGCAGCGAGGTGGCGGCCTATCTTGACCGGATCGTCGGCGCCCAGCCTGCGCCTGATACGGCCAGCCGCCGGCGGGCTTCGGCGCGGCCAAGGTTCAGCCCCAAAGAATCCGACGTGGCGCGGCGCCTGATGGACGGCATGACAAACCGCGATCTGGCCGCCTCACTCGAAATGGCCCCGGACACCGTGAAATGGCACCTCAGGAACATCTTTTCGAAACTGGGCGTGGAGAACCGGACCCAAGCCGTCCTGCGGTTGCATGAGATGGGTTTTTCCTGATCCGGTTCAATCGGTTGATCGCAATTTCCACCCGTTCGGGTGGGGCGATACCGCCCGGCGTTACCCATCAGGAAAGTGACAACCCGGCCAACCGGTGCAAGACTTCCGGTCAAGGCTACCGGGAGGACTGCATGGCAACGGGTCTTGTCTTTCACGAACTTTATCTCTGGCATAACACTTGGAACTGGGCGCTGATTTTCCCACCAGGCCTGACCGTCCAGCCGGGCGAACATGCCGAGAACCCGGAAACCAAGCGGCGGTTCAAGAACCTGGTCGAGGTTTCGGGTCTGATCGACCACCTGACGCCGATCAAGCCCCGCCCCGCGACCGAAGCGGAGATCCTGCGTTTCCACACGCCCGGACATCTGGACAAGATCCGCAGCATGAGCGCGACGGGCGGGGGCGACGCCAGCGAACTGACGCCCTTCGGGACCGGCAGCTACGAGATCGCTCTCCTTGCCGCCGGGGGCGTGATCGAGGCGATGGACGCGGTCCTTTCCGGGCGGGTCCAGAATGCCTACGCGCTGGTGCGGCCGCCGGGGCACCATGCCACGCAGGACGTGGGCATGGGCTTCTGCCTGTTCGGGAATGTCGCCATCGCGGTCATGCATGCCCAGGCCGTGCGCGGAGTTGGCCGGGTCGCGACGGTGGATTGGGACGTTCACCACGGCAACGGCACCCAGGCCGCCTTTTATGACACGCCCGACGTGCTGACGATCTCGCTCCACCAGGACAACCTGTTTCCGGCCAACTCGGGCGGGCTGCACGAACGCGGCATCGGGCGCGGCGAAGGCTACAACCTGAACATCCCCCTGCCCCCCGGCTGCGGCGACGGCGCCTATCTCGAGGCGATCCGCCGCGTCGTGATCCCGGCGCTGGAACGTTACCGGCCCGAGGTCATCGTCGTCCCTTCGGGCTTCGACGCCTCTGGCGTCGACCCCTTGGGCCGGATGATGGTATCGGCAGAGGGCTATCGCCAGATGACGCACCTTCTGATGGATGCCGCAGACCGGCTCTGCAACGGGCGGCTCCTGATGTCGCACGAAGGCGGCTATTCAGCGATGTATGTGCCCTATTGCGGGCTGGCCGTTCTGGAAGAGATGTCCGGCCACCGCACGGCGGTTCAGGACCCCTGGGGGCCGCATATCGCGGCATGGGGACAGCAGGCGCTTCAGCCACACCAAAGTGCAGCGATCGAAGCAGCGGCCTCTTTGCTGGACGGCATTCGATAGGAACCGAAACACAAGAACCACCAGGGAGAATGAAATGATCAAGAAATTGCCCACACCGTCCGTCATTCCCGGCCGCCGGTCGTTCCTGAAGGGGGCGGCCGCTTTTGGCGGAGCGGGCGCGATGCTTGCCGCCATGAACGACGGCGCGCGCGCGCAGGAGGCGGATCCAATTCCCGTCGGTCAGGCAGCGCCGCTGACCGACTTCGCCGCCGCCGACGGCGTCGAGTTCAAGAATGGGCTGACGCTGGCCTGCGAGGAAATCAACGCGCTGGGGGGCATCCTCGGCCGAGCCGTCGAGCCTTACTTCGAGGACACCGCCCAGATGGGCGATGCCACGAACGTGCAGGCCGTACAGCGCCTGATCGACCGCCACGGGGTGCATGCCGTCATCAACGGCTACAACATCGGTTCGGGCGCGGCGATCCAGGACGTGATCGCCGACAGCGGCATCATCTATGTCCACTACGACACCACCATCGGCCACAACGCGCTGATCGCCTCCGACCCCGACCGCTACTTCGGCAGCTTTCAGGGCGACCCGGCGGAATACTGGTACGGGCCCGGCTTCCTGGCCTTCCTGAAAGGCCTTGAAGAGCGCGGCGAGTACACACGCACCAACAACAAAATGGCCGTTATCCTCTCGGCCGGGGTCTATTCGGCCAACATCGCAAATGCCATTCAGGAACAGGCGGCAAGCTATGGCTGGGAGATCAGCCTCTTCGAGACGGTTTCCGTCCCGATCTCGGAATGGGGCCCGACGCTGGCCAAGCTGCGCGCCGATCCGCCCTCAGTCATCGCCGTGACCCACTTCCTGCCGGCCGACCTTGCGCAGTTCATGGTCCAGTTCTCGACCGACCCGACGCCCTCGCTTGTCTACATGCAATACGGCCCGTCGATTCCCGCCTTCCGCGAGATTGCGGGCGATGCCTCGGTCGGCGTGCTTTACGCCACCGTCGTCGGCGCGCTGCAGGATGAGATCGGCATGGCCTTCGAGACGCGCTACAAGGCCAAGTTCGGCGAAAATGCGGGCCATAATTCGGGCGCTCAACCCTATGACGGCTGCTATCTCTGGGCGACGGCAGCGGCGTTGGCCGGCGGTACCGGCGAACCGGACAATGCCGATCAGAACCGCAAGGTCGCCGACCGGATGCGCAGCCTGATCTGGCGCGGCGTCGCCGGGACCACGCGGATGAACCCGGCAGAAAACACGGCCTATACCTATCCGACCCAGACCAACGACCCCTCGCTTGGCATGCCGCACCAGTTCCTGCAGATTCAGGACAAGACCAAGGGTGGGTTGCTCGTTGCGCCGCCGCCCTACAACACGGCGTCCTTCGTGATGCCGCCCTGGATCAAGTAAGCGGAGCGGACAACTTGAACCGAACCGAAGACCTTCT
This sequence comes from Paracoccaceae bacterium, assembly GCA_050289105.1. Taxonomy (GTDB): domain Bacteria; phylum Pseudomonadota; class Alphaproteobacteria; order Rhodobacterales; family Rhodobacteraceae; genus Albidovulum. Next base: position 4,690 of record JBNKFC010000523.1, read on the forward strand.
TGTCTGCGAGCGGGTAACAAAGCAGTTCGGCTCGCTCGCAGCGGTGAAGGATCTCAGCTTTACGGCCCGCCGGGGCGAAATCCTTGGCATCGGCGGGCCGAACGGGGCCGGCAAGACGACGCTGTTCGATGTGCTGTCCGGCCTGAACACGGCCACCTCGGGCCGGGTGCTGCTCGACGGGTCCGACATCACCCGCGCGCCCCCCGAGGCGATCTGCCATGCCGGTATTGCCCGGACCTTTCAACTGAACGCCTGCTTCGACAGCCTTTCGGTGCGCGAAAACGTGCAGGTGGGCGCCG
>JBNKFC010000524.1:0-1819 GCA_050289105.1 Paracoccaceae bacterium
CGCCGGGGGGCGTTGCCCCCCGGACCCCCCAGAGTATTTCAGCCAAGGTGAAGAGGTGACGCGATGAATGCCGAGAGCGGAGCGGCGGTACCGCAGACGGTGGACCTGGCAGCGGAATACGAGGCGTCCGGCGTCGCCGAGGTCTTGCGCGAACTCGACGAGGAGTTGATCGGTCTCGCGCCGGTGAAGCGGCGCATCCGCGAGACGGCGGCGCTTTTGCTCGTCGACCGGGCGCGGCGCGACATGGGGCTCGCCCATGAGACGCCGACGCTCCACATGTCCTTTACCGGCAATCCGGGGACGGGAAAGACGACGGTCGCCCTGAAAATGGCGGGGCTCCTTCACCGGCTCGGCTATGTGCGCAAGGGGCATCTCGTCAGCGTCACCCGCGACGATCTGGTAGGGCAGTATATCGGCCACACCGCGCCCAAGACCAAGGAAGTCCTGAAAAAGGCGATGGGTGGCGTCCTCTTCATCGACGAGGCCTATTACCTCTACAAGCCTGACAACGAGCGCGACTACGGGCAGGAGGCGATCGAGATCCTTCTGCAGGTGATGGAGAACAACCGTGACGATCTGGTGGTGATCATGGCCGGTTATGCCGACCGGATGGACAAGTTCTTCGCCGCCAATCCCGGCTTCCGGTCGCGCATCGCGCACCACATCGAATTCCCGGACTACACCGACGCCGAGCTAGAGAAGATCGCCGAGACGATGCTGGCCGCGCAGAGCTACACGTTCGACGAAGGAGGGCGGAAGGCGTTCGAGGAGTACATCGCGCTTCGCCGCAAGCAGCCGCATTTCGCCAATGCGCGCTCGATCCGCAACGCGCTCGACCGGGCGAGACTAAGGCAGGCGAACAGGCTTTTCGAGACGGCGAAGGGGCCGCTCGATGCTAAGGCGCTGTCGACGATTACCGAGGCGGACATAAGACCGAGCCGGGTCTTCTCAGGCGGGCTCGATGTGGATCGCCGGCCCGCAGGAGGAGAAGCATGACACTCGACCGTTCCATCAAGATCGCACCGTCCATCCTTTCAGCGGATTTTGCGAATTTCGGGGCCGAGATCCGGGCCATCGAGGCTGAGGGCGCCGACTGGGTCCATGTCGACGTGATGGATGGGCACTACGTGCCGAACCTGACCTTTGGCCCGCCGCTCTGCAAGGCGATCCGGCCGCATATCAAGACGGTCATGGACGTTCACCTGATGATCGCGCCGGTTGATCCCTATATCGACGCCTTCGCCGAGGCGGGCGCCGATATCATCACCGCGCATCTGGAGGCGGGACCGCATGTCCACCGCACGCTTCAGGCGATCCGCGCGGCGGGGGCGAAGGCGGGGCTGGCGCTCAATCCCGGCACGCCTGTCGAGGCTGCGGCACCCCTTCTGGACCTCTGCGACCTCGTCTGTGTGATGACGGTAAACCCCGGTTTCGGTGGGCAGAGCTTCATCGCGACTCAGGTGGATCAGATCCGCCGGCTGAGGGCGATGATCGGCGACCGGCCGGTCCATATCGAGATAGACGGCGGCATCACGCCCGATACCGCGCCCTTGGTCGCGGCGGCGGGGGCCGATGTGCTCGTCGCCGGGTCGGCCGTATTTCGCGGTGGCTCCGCCGCCGATCCCGCCCCCTACGGCGTCAATATCAGGGCGATCCGGGCCGCGGCCGAGGGCGCAGCCCGCGCCGCCTGATCTGGCCACAGCCCCCTGCGCGGCACGGCGCCATCGTCGTGCCTGCGGCAACATTCGCGTTCCGATTGAAAATCAAGGCGCTTTTCGGCTACAGTAGCGTCACATATTTCAAATTTTCATTCGGAGAG
>JBNKFC010000525.1:0-4486 GCA_050289105.1 Paracoccaceae bacterium
GATGGTCAAGGACGCCGAGGCGAATGCCGAAGGCGACAAGAAGCGCAAGGAGCTGGTGGAAGCCAAGAACCAAGCCGAAAGCCTGATCCACTCCACCAAGAAGGCGCTCGAGGAGCATGGCGACAAGGTCGACGGCTCCACCGTCGAGGCGATCGAACTCGCGATCGGCGCGCTGGAGGAGACGCTGAAGTCCGAAGATGCCGGGAAGATCAAGGGTGGCATCCAGAATGTCACCGACGCCGCGATGAAGCTCGGCGAGGCGATCTACAAGGCGCAGCAGGCCGAAGGCGGTGCCTCCGAAGAGGCCGACGAAGGCCCGCGCGGTGTTGACGACGACATCGTGGATGCCGACTTCGAAGACCTCGGCGACGACAAAAAGCGCAAGTGACGCGACCGGAACCACGGGGGCCGGCCTGACTTCGGTTGGGCCGGCCCGCGCGTTCCCCGAAAGGGCGAAGAATGGCGAAACGCGATTTTTACGAGGTTCTGGGCGTCTCGCGCGGCGCGTCTGCCGAAGAGATCAAGAAGGCCTATCGAGCCAAGGCCAAGGAACTCCACCCGGACCGCAACAAGGACAAGCCTGAAGCCGAGGCCCAGTTCAAGGAAGTGAACGAGGCCTACGAGATCCTGAAGGACGACACCAAGAAGGCGGCCTATGACCGCTTCGGTCATGCGGCGTTCGAAGGCGGCATGGGCGGCGGACCGCGTGGCGGGCCGCAGGGCGGCTATGGCCAGGGTGACTTTGCCTCGGCCTTCTCCGACGTGTTCGAGGACCTGTTCGGCGATTTCATGGGTGGTCGCGGCGGCGGCGGACGGCAGCGTGCCCAGCGCGGTTCCGATCTGCGCTACAACATGCGCGTGACGCTGGAAGAAGCGTTCAAGGGCGCCCAGAAGTCGATCACCGTGCCGACCTCGATCGCCTGCACTGCCTGCAACGGCACCGGTGCGGAAGGCGGGGCCGAACCCCAGACCTGCCCAACCTGTTCGGGCATGGGCAAGGTCCGGGCGCAGCAGGGCTTCTTCACGGTCGAACGGACCTGCCCGACCTGCGGTGGTCTCGGCCAGACGATCAAGAACCCGTGCAAGACCTGTCACGGTGCCGGGCGCACCGAAAAGGAGCGCCAGCTCTCCGTCAACATCCCCGCCGGCGTGGAGACGGGTACCCGCATCCGCCTTGCCGGTGAAGGCGAGGCAGGGATGCGCGGCGGGCCGTCGGGCGATCTCTACATCTTCATCGAGGTCCGCGAACATGCGCTCTTCCAGCGCGACGGGGTGAATCTCTACTGCCGCGTGCCTGTGGCGATGACCACCGCGACCCTCGGCGGCGAGGTCGAGGTGCCGACCATCGACGGCGGCCGCAGCCGTGTGAAGATCCCGGCCGGGGCACAGACCGGCAAGCAGATGCGGCTGCGCGGCAAGGGCATGCCGGCGTTGCGCGGCGGCGGCATCGGCGACATGCTGATTGAAATCGCGGTAGAGACGCCCGTGAACCTGACCGGCAAGCAGAAAGAGCTTCTGCGCGAATTCGAGCGGTTGAGCGAAGACAACAACCCCGAAGGCTCGTCGTTCTTCTCCAAGGTCCGGAATTTCTGGGACGGGATGAAGGGGTGACGGCCGACTGAAGTCGGTCGCGAGTGGGACGGGCCCGGACGGCTTTAGCGTCCCCTCATGAAAATACCCGGCCGCTTATGACTGCGACCGGGTCACGCATTTCCGAGATTCAGAACCGGTTCAGGCGTGGTTGGGGCCATCGTCCCGACCGCGACCGCGACGGGCCGTCTCGAAGCTCTTCAGCAGTTCGATCGTCGCGTGGTTGGCGCCGTCGTCCTTGCCACGGCCGCGACCACCACGGTCGTCCCCGGCCGGGTCGTCAGCACCGCGACGCGCGGTTTCGAAGCCTTTCAGCAGATCGATCGTCGCATGGTTGGGTCCGTCGTCCGTGCCACGGCCGCGGCCGCGGCGGTCGTCTCCGGCCGGGTCATCGGCGCCGCGACGGGACAGGATGAACTGGTTCTGGTCGCCGGAGACGGCGGACAGGTCCGTCGTCACTCCGTCAACAAAGGCGATCTTCGCATTCGCTCCCGTGCCGAACGCCATGGTCACGCTCGCGATCGCGAGGGCAACTGCGGCACAGCGGGTGGTGAGTGTCTTTTGCATCGTCGAGTCCTCCGAGTTGGCGGGCACCGTTGCCCTGAAAGCGGATTGAAGACCCGAACAGCTACCCGCGCCAGTTCCGTCGGACCTCTGAACCGCGCCATCAGACCATGTCCCGCCAAGGGCACGGGCCTTCCTGCCAGCCATCATTAGGACCTTGGTCTGTTGATCCGGGCCGAAAGCGACGTTGCGCCACCTCGTCCGTCCCGCAACACGTGCCGTGCGGTCGCGAGCCCGTCCTTCAAACGGCGTCGTTAACCATTCCTTCACCCGACCCGGCGACGCTGATGCCATGGGACCGAGTCGCGCCTTTCAGGAAGCTCCGCTGCCGCTCTTCACGGGGGACGAGGCGGCGGAACGTGCGCTCCCGCCCGGAAAGGTGCCGTCCTATATCAAGGATCACCGCCAACGACTCCGCGCACGCTTCATGGAAGGTGGGGCCGCGGCAATGCCGGATTACGAACTTCTGGAGCTTGTCCTCTTCCGTGCGATTCCCCGCCAGGACGTGAAGCCGCTCGCCCGGCGGCTGCTCGACAGGTTCGGTGACTTCAACCGCGTGCTCTCCGCACCCGCTTGCCGCCTGACGGAGGTGCAGGGCGTCGGCGACGCGGTTGTGCAGGAGCTGAAGATCGTCGAGGCCGCCGCACACCGGCTCGCGCGGGCGAAGGTCATGCACCGTGCCGTCCTCTCTTCGTGGGAGCAGCTTCTCGATTATTGCCGCACGTCGATGGCGCACCGTGAAACCGAACAGTTCCGCGTCCTCTATCTCGACCGGAAGAACGTGCTGGTCGCCGATGAGGAACAGGCCCGCGGCACGGTCGATCACGTGCCGGTCTACCCGCGCGAAGTGGTCAAGCGGGCGCTGGAACTGAACGCGAGCGCCCTCATCCTCGTGCACAATCACCCCTCGGGCGATCCGACGCCTTCAGAGGCCGATATCACGGTCACCGGGCAGATTCAGGATGCCGCCCATGTTATGGGCATCGTGCTGCACGACCACCTCATCATCGGCAAGTCACGCGACCTGAGCTTTCGCTCGGAAGGATATCTTTGACCGGCTACTTGCCGCTCTGTGCCATTGCGACAGGGGTCGCGGCGACCGGGGCAAGGCTCAGCATCAGGAAATCGCCGACCGCATCGCAGCCCGGCATCGCGAAGGTGAGCACATCGGACACCGTGGCCGCCCCCGATGCCATCCGCAGGGCTTCGCCGCCCAGCGTACGACCGCAGGTCGCCTCGGTGACCGCTGCTTCGATCTCGATGTCATCGACCTGCGTCGCGACGGGTGCGGTATAAACTTCCGCCATCAGCGGATGATCGACGGTCGGATCGCCAAGAACCGTGAGGAACCCGCCTTCCGACGTTGCCCGATCGCGTGGCTGTTCCGCCGAGACATGGCCCGGCGCGCCAAAGCCGGCGCCGTTCTCGAAGGCATTGAGGTGGAAGCCTTCTGCGCCTTCCCACTGCACCGCTACACGGCTCAGGGCGTCAAGCCCGGTCACAGCGCGCGTGGCACTCATGACATCTCCGGAGCCGAACCGCGCATCGACCCGAGCGGCGGCGGCCAGGGCCGGCACCATGACGTCGAGATCGCCAGCCTTGTCGGTGGTCATCGCGAAGGTCAGGCCGGAATGGCTGATCACAACGCGCTCGTTCGGCAGACAGGGGGCGGACAGCGACACGCGCAACATCGCCCTTGCCGTCGGCTCGATGGTCATTGACCCCTCGGTGCAGGCGATCCCGAAGATGCTGTAATTGACGTCGGCGGCCGTCTTGGGCCGAACATAGGCGTCATCGATACGGTCCATCCGGGCAGCGAGAAGAACACCGGACGTGAAAGGTTTGGGTTCGGCCGCCGGCAGATCGGGCAGCCCGGGAACGGAACGCGTTGCCGAGACATCGGCGATAGAATCGGGAACCACTGGCGCGGGAACCGGTTCGGCGACGGACGTTGGCACCGCCGCTGGGGTCACCTCGATCACGGCGGCGGTCGTCTCGACGCTGGCCAGGACGGGCTTCTCCGGCGCTTCGGCACCGCGCAGCCGCGCGCTGATCGTGTCGCCGTTCTGCATCACATGGCCCGTGGCTGCCGCCAGAAAAAAGGTCGTACCGACCGTGATAGCCCTGCGCTTGATCTGCATGATCCACTCCACATACGTGCTCGTTCAGCGCTAATGCCGGAACGCGGCATGGGCGTGGCCTGACTTTGACAATGAAGCGAGGCACAGCCGGGCAAGCCACCACAGGATGTTGCGGGGCCGCGCCTTTTTCGAGCCAGATCATGAAGATGGCGGGCGACCTACCGGTACGCCCGCCATGTTTTCGCCACATT